>JAPTUI010000597.1 GCA_028067895.1 Pseudomonadota bacterium
CCGGCAGGAGTGGAGCCCCGCAGAGATCCGGGACCGGTTCACCCGGGAAGGCCAGCGGCCGATCCGCCATGAGTGGATCGACCAATACCTCAAGCGGGTCCGGCAGACCGGGGGGATGCTTTCCCGGTCGCTACGTTGTCAGCGACAACGGCGTAAGCGCTATGGCTGGCCGGAGCGGCGGGGACACCTGAAAGACAGGGTCAGCATCGATGCCCGACCGGCCCTCGTGGAACGTCGTTGCCGGATCGGGAACGGGGCAGGCGACACCCGGATCGGGCCTCGGCACCAGGGGGTCCTCGTCTCCCCGGTGGAACGCCGGTCGGGCTATACCCTGTTCGCGGTCCTGCCGCGGCTTCCTGCCCCGAAAGCGACTGAGCTTCCGAACCCCCGATGAGGTATTCTTCCACACCAGAACTTCACTCACGGTTGCCCTTCCAACTTGAACCAGCGCAATAATATTTTTGGTGGATTGCATGAATGGACCAAGCCAGAAGCGAGTTTCAAGTCCGATTTCTACCGGCAGCGAGGGCGTTTTCTTCGAACAACACGTCGCGGCGTACTGGTTGGCGCAGCTGCTCGTCCGCAGCATCCCGCCGATCTTGACCGATACCGTTGTCACCAATGTCCATTTCCAGACCGAGCTTCTTGGCTTCAATACGGACGACATCCTAGTCGGTTGCGCGCGCGCAGGCACGGCGACTGCGCGACTTGTCGGGCAGGTGAAGCGCAGCTTCACCATCAGTGCTGCCGACAAGAATTGCAAGAAGGCCATTGGCGATTTCTGGAAGGATTTCAAGAAGGCCGACCCTTTCAATGCCCAGCACGACCGCTTTGTCCTAGTGACGCTGCGCGGGACGAACACGCTCCTCAAGTATTTCGTCGGGCTGCTCGACTGCGCCAGAGGCGCGGCTGACGGGGAAGAGTTCGTAAGTCGGTTGTCTCTCAACGGTTTTATCTCTCAGCAGTCCGTCGATCAGTGCGGCGTGCTTTGCGAGATCGTCAGCAACCTGGAAGGGACGCCCGTCGTCGCCAAAGACCTGTGGCCCTTCCTGCGCTTGCTGTACGTCCTGAGCCTCGACCTGCACACTTCCACGAGACAAACCGAGGCGCACATCAAGACGCTGCTCGCCCGCATGTCAACCGATCAGGATCCTGTCGCGAGCGCTCAGGCCGCGTGGAACGCCCTTTTGACCTTCGCGAGCGAGGCCGTACCGGTCGCGCGAAGCGTGAAACGCGCCGACCTTCCAGCCGATCTCGTCAAGGCGTACGGTGAGGTAGGCACGAACGAACAGCGCGTACTGGCGACACTGAAGAACCACACGGACTTCGTGCTCCAGAAGATCCACACCAAGATCGGGTCTGCCTTCCATCTGCCACGCACCGGCATCGTCCAAAAGGTGCTTGATGCCATCGAGGCGAAGCAAGTCGTCCTGATAACGGGTCCGGCCGGCAGCGGCAAATCCGTCATCGCGAAGGAAGCCATGGCCTTTCTCTCCCGCGAATTCTTCGCCTTCGGATTCCGGGTGGAGGAATTCGCCGTCGCTCACATCGACGAAACACTCCGCAACAGCCAGATTCCTGTGAGCGCCTCCGAGCTTCAGGCCATCCTCGGCGCGCAGGGCCGCAAGATCCTCGTGATCGAGAGCGTCGAACGCCTGCTTGAAAAGCCGGTGCGCGACGCGTTCAGCGATCTCATGACGCTCGCCCAGGGCGACAACGGCGTCGGTATCCTCATGACCTGCCGCGATTATTCCGTGGAGCAGGTGCGGGCCAGCTTTCTCCAGGTGGAGGGGATTGATCACACGGTCATCGAAGTTCTGCCGCTTGACGACACTGAATTGCATGAGATCCGGACGGCCTTTCCGTCGCTGGCAGTGCCACTCGCCAACCCCGCCCTTCGCGAGATTCTGCGCAACCCGTACTTCATCGACATTGCATTGCAGATTCAGTGGGATGCGCGACGTCCGCTTCCGGAGAACGAGCGCGATTTCCGCGCTGTCGTCTGGCGGAAGATCGTGCGCGCGGACCAGAATCCGGCCAACGGCATGCCGCGCCGGCGCGAAGTGGCTTTTCAGGAGCTGGCGGTGCGCAGGGCTCGTGCCCTGTCGGATTACGTGCCAGCGAAGGAGCTCGATGCCGCAGCCATCGCCCTCCTGAAACAGGATTCCCTCGTTGTCTCGCCGGAAAGCAATGCTTTGCTCGTGGCCACGGCGCACGACGTCCTCGAGGACTGGGCCATCCTGCAATGGATCGAGGAACTGCGCCTCACGGATGAGACGACGTTCAAGGTAATGTCGTCAGCGATAGGGCAGCATCCTGCGGTGCGCCGCTCTTACCGGAAGTGGGTTGCCGAACTGATCGACCGCGACGCACCCGCAGCGGACCGGCTGTTCAGCGCGGCCATCGCACAGGCCGACGTGCCCTCCCATTTCCGCGACGATACGTTGGTCTCGCTGCTGAAAGCACCGTCGGCGTCCGAATTCCTGACGCGGCACGAGGCGGAGCTGCTTGTCCCCGACCGGGCTATCTTGAAGCGGGTCATCCACCTCTTGCGCGTTGCCTGTGTGACGTCGCCCGCGTGGCTTGCCGACGTGCGCGGCCACAGCTCCATCCCGAGCGTGCCGGAAGGCGCGATCTGGGAAACCGTCGTGGGACTGGTCCACCGCAACATCGGCAGATTTGGACCGGAAGACGCACCGCTGCTTCTCGCATTAATTGAGGATGCCGCGCGCGGCGTCAGTGGGTGGGCACCGGACATCGACGGGCCCGCACATGTCTCCGGCATTGCCCATTGGCTCCTCCCACACTTTGACCACTACAGAGGAGGCGATGCGCGAAAACGCATTCTGAAGGTGATTGCGAAGATCCCGAAGGCCGACCCTGTGCGCTTCGAAGCCGTCCTGCGCGGGCAGATCAGGGAGGGACGTCACCGCGATCTCGTCGCCGAAGACTTCCGGAACATCCTTCTCGCGGGCCTCGACGGCGCGACAGCGGCACGCGACCTGCCGGACCTGTTGATCTCCGTCGCACTCGATACCTTCCTCGCGACGGAGGAGTATCTGCGCGAGGAATCCTACGGCCACTCGTCGATCGACGTTGACTTTTACTTCGGTATCAAGGAAAACCTGGGCCACGATTTTTCCCCTGCCAGTGCCCTCCGCGGTCCGTGGATCAACCTGCTTACGCACCACCCGAGAAAGGGGCTTGAGTTCCTGATCCAGGTCTTCAATCACAGTGCCGAGTGGTACACGCATCCGCGTCTTGGCGACCGCCTCGAACCCGCTTGGGAAGTCGAGCTTACGTTCGAAGGCGGGAGGACGCGCAAGCAGTGGGTGAACCCGCGCCTCTGGAGCCTGTACCGCGGTATGACCGTCGGGCCTTATGTGCTCCAGTCGCTGCTGATGGCTTTCGAGAAATGGCTGCTCGATTACGCTAAGTCCCATCCCGAGGGGCTCGACGCCGTGCTCCTCGAAATCCTCCGGCGCAGCGAATCCGCCGCGCTCGCAGCC
>JAPTUI010000538.1 GCA_028067895.1 Pseudomonadota bacterium
TTCCGATCTGATTACCTGGTGGGCACCGTCGGCTGGACTGCCGAATGAGCACCATCGATCCCGGAGTGTGGAGACAGATCGAGTCCTCGCGGCCTGCAGGGGATGAACTGATCGGGCGCCCGGCGGCGCCTGACGCGACGCCGCGCTTGCTTGCCGCAGTCGATTCATCCGGGCGCAGACATCTTTTGGTCAGCCTGACGCCGGACGAGGACGCCTTCGGGGATGCGAGCAGCCGCGGACTGACGATCGCGACGGAGGAATTGACCCTGCGCGCCGGCGAGGCGGGACGCTATATCAACATCGCGTGTGAGGATGTGGCGGGCCACCCCATGCTGGACCTTATCGGCGGTGAGCTCGCCGGTCGCCTGACAGGCGACGGCAGCTCTCCCGCAGAAAGCGTCGCGCGGGTGCTGGCGAAATGGCGGAGGTTCTGGGGCCGGCTTCCACAACAGTTGCTATCGCGGGAAGCCCAGATCGGTTTGTACGCCGAGCTGTGGTTCCTTGCCTATTGGCTGATACCAGCCGTGGGCATCTCAAACGCTGTACGCAGGTGGCGGGGGCCTCACGGGGCGCGTCATGACTTTGAACGACCGGGGTTGTCGGTCGAGTGCAAGGGAACAGCCTCGACAAGGGGGCGGATCCATCAGATCAACGGACTTGGTCAGCTTGAGCCCCCGGAAGGAGGGCGGCTGCTGTTCTTCAGCCTGCGGGTAAGGGATGAGGCGGGAGCCGCGAATACGCTGCCTCTGCTCTGCGGCATCTGC
Organism: Pseudomonadota bacterium; assembly: GCA_028067895.1. GTDB lineage: Bacteria > Pseudomonadota > Gammaproteobacteria > Steroidobacterales > Steroidobacteraceae > 13-2-20CM-66-19. The sequence goes on from JAPTUI010000538.1 coordinate 765, forward strand.
CGCCGGCTTGTCTCGGAGGATGGTGACGCGGAGGGTCTGTTCGATACCGCGCTGATCGCCGCGGGTTATCTCGCGGCGCACGAGCAGGAGTATTCGAAAACGCATTGGCGTGTTCTCGATGAGCTCCTGTTTGATGTCGCAGCAGACTTCCCGCGCATCACAGTACGCAGCTTTGCAGCGGGAATGCCTCCTGGCGTCGAGGAGCTGGCATACACGATAAATCTTGGAACTTTCGATAACCTGATCATTGCGCGGCGCGCGGCCGAGGCCACGGTGATCCTGAGGGACGCAGTCGGCTGAGTGGTTGCCGTGACCGACGTGTTTTCGAAATCCAAGCGGTCGGAAGTCATGGGGCGGATTCGGGGGCGCGGGAATCGGGATACGGAGATGGCCTTCGTCAAGCTGCTTAAAGCCGCTCATATCACCGGCTGGCGGCGCCACTTCGCGCTACCGCTCGAGCCTCGGACTGGAATGCGGGCATATCCTTCCGGAAGAAGAAACCGCGTGAAGCCGGACTTCGTGTTCTCCGCTCCGCGGCTCGTGGTCTTCATCGATGGCTGCTTCTGGCATGGATGCCCGCGCCATGCGACCGCACCAAAAGCCAACGCAGCGTTCTGGGCGGCGAAGCTTGCCGGGAACAGGGCGCGGGATCGATATGTGAACCGGGCACTACGATGTCGTGGTTGGCGCGTGGTGCGTATCTGGGAGCACGAACTCGGGTCGGGTCGAAATCCAGTCGCACGCTTGGGTATAGGAGGCGAGAATGATGAGGGCTGAGGCGGTCTCGAGATTGGTCACGCGACCTTTTGCAGCGCTCGATAGAGCGTCACCCGCCCCACGCTGAGCAGCGCTGCCACATCCTGCACCCGCTGCCCGCCCTCGATGAGCTGCCGCGCATGCGCGATCTGGGAGACAGAGAGCTTCGGCTTCCTTCCGAACCTCACCCCGCGTCGCTGTGCGGCCTTCACGCCGGCGCGCGTGCGTTCTGTGATGAGCGAGCGCTCGAGCTCGGCGAGCACGCCAATCATTTGCCACATGGCGCGCCCAGTGGCTGTGTCGGTGTCGATCGCCTCGGTGAGCGAGCGAAACTTCACGCCCTGGCGCTTTAGCTCATCGAGCATGTGGATCAAGTCCCGCAGACTCCGTCCCAGCCGATCGAGCTTCCAGACGATGAGCGTGTCGCCGGCCTGCAGGGCCTTGAGGCAGCGGAGGAGGGCGGGGCGCTGCGCGGTCGCCCCTGAGATCCCCTCGTCCTTGTACACGGTCCGACAGCCCGCCTTCTTCAGCGCCGCGAGCTGCAGGGCGGGGTTCTGGTCCTCGGTCGAGACGCGCGCGTAGCCGTATTTCACGAGGGCTTCTCGGGCTCGAGGCCGCCGTTGTCCCAGAACGTGTCTTCCCAGCCGGCGATGCGGCCCTCGTCGTGGCAGCGCGGGCAAAACCAGAGAACATCGTTGTTATCAGCGTCGAAGAAAATCGTCAGTAGGGATTTGCAGGGCTTGCGGCCCGGCCTGCGCCGGCAGCGCAGCGTCGTCGGATCATCGTACTGCGTCGCCTGGGAGACGATCTCCGTCCAGTAGGCGAAGAGCCGCTCCGCCCGCGGCGGCAAGGGCGCCACCTTGCCATCCGGCAACAGGAAATGGCGCAGATCGATGATCCAGGACTTGATCATGCGCCCCATCAGTGCACGACCCGGTCGCCGGACTCCGGGGCACCGCAGCAGCGCTTGTACTTCTTGCCGCTGCCGCAGGGGCAAGGATCATTGCGCCCGACCTTGGGCGCGGCGCGCTCGTACGGCTCGGGCGGTGCACGCCGGGCGGCCGCCTGCGCATACGCCAGCCGGTCCTCCTTGAAGTAGCGGTACGCGCGCGCCGCGCCGGCGAGCATGTCCGTCCACATCGCGCTCGACTGTTCCTCCGTGAGCGGCTCCTTCGGCCAGGCGGGATCGACCTCCCCGGCCACGATCGGAATGTAACGCACCAACTCCTCGCGCTCGTCATGGAGGATGCGGCTCCACCCCTCCCGGGCGAGACGGATGCCGTGCATGTAGCCGCGCGCCCAGGCGCGCCCTGGAACACCGTCCTCGCCGGGTTCGGCACGGTGGGCGACGTGAAAGGTCTCGTGCTCGAAGTCATGCGCGATGGCATTCCAGAGGCGCATCAGGAGCCCCATCATCTCCTGCACCCCCGCGAGGTCGCCGAGCAGTCCGCCCTCGCCCAGAGTTCCCCCCAGGATCACCGGTAGGTACTCGTGCGGCATGACCAGGGCGGGGCTCGCGATGAGCGCGCAGAAGAGGCCATCGACCCCCTCGAGCGAGAGCGCACCGGGATTGCGGTTCGCGGCGAGAAGCGCCACGAGCTGCTCGATCTCGGCCTCGGAGAGACCTTCCCCCGAGGGACCGGTCATCGCTTCGGCGCCGCCTTGCGACGGTGCTTGTCGAGGAGATCGTCGACCGCCTCGTCGAGCAGCTCGTCGCGGTTGCGACCGGCTTTCTCCGACAGCTCGACGAAGGCCTTCTCCTGGCGCTCACCGAGGCGCAATGCGGGCTCGAGGCCGTAGCGCTCCATCCAGCGGTGCAGATCGCGATCACCGTTTGTGAGGTGCTTGTGGACCTCGTGCTTGCCCAGCCGGTCGTAGTTCAGGTAATCGAGGCAGGCGTTGGCGAGCTCCGTGTCGAGCCCCCGCAGCTCGCCCAGGTCGAACGGGAAGTCCTCGCCGTTGTAGACGCCGGCCAGGAACTTGAC
>JAPTUI010000321.1 GCA_028067895.1 Pseudomonadota bacterium
TGTACGGCAGGCCGACCAGGTACATGCCGTGATGCAGCAGCGGCAGCATCATCGACAACAGGGTCGATTCCTGACCGCCGTGCTGGGTCTGGGTCGAGGTGAATACCCCGGCCGGCTTGCCGGCGAGTGCTCCGGAGAGCCACAGGCTTCCCGTGCCGTCCAGAAAGTACTTCAGCGCCGCAGCCATGTTGCCGAAGCGGGTCGGGCTGCCGAGCAGCAACCCGCTGGCCGAGCGCAGGTCCTCGAGCGTCGCGTACGGCGCGCCGCTCGCCGGCACCGCCCGAACCGGGCCCTCGTTCTCTGCGCTCACCGGCGCAACGGTGCGCAACTTGGCGCTCGCTCCGGGCACGGTCTCGATGCCGCGGCAGGCCTGGCGGGCGAGTTCGGCGGTGGCACCGCCACGGGAGTAGTAGAGGACGAGGATTTCGGTCATCGGTGCTGCGATCCGGCCCAAGGTCGCACTAGAGTATATTGAATCGATGCTGTGCAAGAAGTGTCTGGTGTCCGGCCGCGTGCAGGGGGTGTTTTATCGCGCCACCTGTCAGCGGCGTGCGCGCGAGCTCGGTGTGCACGGTCACGCGGTGAACCTGCCCGATGGCCGGGTGGAGGTGCTCGCCTGCGGGGAGTCGTCTGCGGTCGAGACGTTCATCGCCTGGCTGTGGGAAGGCTCGGCGGCGAGCCGGGTCGTGGCCGTCGAGGTGAGCGAGGCGGCGCTGGCGAGCGGCGATCCGCCGCAGGGCTTTCACACCGCGTAGGGCGCGTCAGGGTCGCGCTTCACAGCAGCGGCTCGCGGCTGCGGTCCGGCATCAGCGCCAGCGCCCCGATCGACATCAGTGCCCCGAGCATCAGGTAGCCGGCCGCTGCCAGGCCGAATCCGCTCGCGCCGATCAGCGCGGTGGCGATCAACGGCGCCGTGCCACCGCCGAACCCGAGTCCGACATTGAACGAGAGCGAGTAACCCGAGAGTCGGAACTCCGAGGGGAACTGCTCGGCGAGCATCGCCGGGGCGCTGCCCATGATCATGCCGAGGAAAATTGCGAAGCCGAATTGCGCGAGCGCGAACGCGACTGGCGCACCGCGCCCGGCCAGCACGAAAAAGCCGATTGCGGCGCAGAAGATCAGCGCAAACGCGAGGATCAGCATGGTGCGCCGGCGCAGCACGCGGTCGGTCAGCCACCCCGCGATCGGAATCGCGCAGATCGCCACACCCTCTCCGATGGTGTTGATCGCGAGGGCGCTGCCGCTCGCCAGATGTCCGAACTTGCTGGCGAAGGTCGGCAGGAACACCAGGGTCAGGTAGTCGGCGACCCCGTATCCCCACGTGAACACGACGGCGAGCATCATCGCGCGCGGCGCCTGGGTGAAGGCCTGTTTGATCGGTAGCTCGCGCGGTTCGTCGTCGTCGGTCGGGTCGGGCTCGTAGCCGCGGTGGCTGAGGTTCGCGCGCATCCAGTACGCGAGGACCGCGATGATGCCGCCGCCAAGAAAGGGAACACGCCACGCCCAGTGCAGGTGCGGGTCGTGCGCTAAGAGCAGCACGGTGGCCGTCGCCGCGGCAGCAGCGAGCAGGTAGCCGCCGGTCGAGCCGATGTTGGCGAAACTGCCGGCGATGCCACGCCGGTGGCGCGGCGAAGTCTCGATCAGATACGACACCGAGCCGGTGAATTCCCCGCCCACGGAGAAGCCCTGGAAGATGCGCACCAGGAGCAGCAACGCCGGGGCCCACAGGCCGACCTGTTGGTACGTCGGCAGCACACCGATTGCGCTGGTGGCCACACCCATCAGTACCACCGAGGTGATCAGTACGGCCTTGCGGCCGACCCGATCGCCGATATGACCGAGGACTGCGCCGCCGAGCGGACGCACCGCGAAGCCGATGGCGAATCCGCCGTAGGCGCCGAGCAGGGAGGCGATGGGGTTCGTGGAGGGAAAGAAATGTGCGCCGATCACGGGCGCGAGATAGCCGTACAGGCCGAAGTCGTACCACTCGAGGATGTTGCCGATCATGCCCGCGAGCAGGGCTTGCGACGAGAGGCGCTTGATCTTGTTGATGGCGGTGACGTCGGTCCGCGCGGTGGCGGGATCGGTCATGCGGCTTCTCCCCGATTTCGTGGCGGTACCGCAGTGCGGTCATTTGAGCGCGCCCCCGGCCCGCCCGGGGCCGAGCAACGCTCGCTGCGATCACGCGCCCCCCACGAGAGCGCAACCGCAGTCGGCCTGCGCCTCGAATCATGGATAGGGCGCTCGGCGCGAACAGACCGGGAATCACTCGCGCGCGGCGGTCGGCTCCTGGCGGAGCGGATCAGGATCCCGGTGAGCCCAAGCTTGAACGGCTTGGCCGGTGTTGGCAACCCCGGATTTCGCGCTGCGGCCGCGCGCGGCCGTCAACGGCGGGCCGCCACCGCGCGCGCAGCGCGTACCGGAAAGCCCAGATCATCCGCGCCGCTCCAGTTCTCCCAGGCACTCAGCACGCGATCGGGATAAAAGTGCCGCCCGACGCTGCCGTTGTATTCCTCGAGCGCGAGGCGCACGTCATCGTGGGTGATCGACAGGTAATAGCGCAGAATGGCGCAGCCCATGCGGATGTTGGCTGCGACGTGTACCAACTCGTAGCCCTTCATGCCGAGCCGCTCGGGCCAGTAGGGCATCACCTGCATCAGGCCGACCGCACCGCTGCCCGAGACGGCCCAGCGGTTGAAATCGCTCTCGACCTGCATCACCGCCAGCACCAGTCCCGGGGGCACCTTCGCCACCCCCGGCTGATGCGTGACGCAGTACACCTGCTTCAGGATCTTCAGCCGCTCGGCGGGGTTGCGCACGAAGCGCGCCATGCGCGGCTCCATCAGCGTGTACCAGACCGCCGCGTCGTAGCGGTTCATGAAGCACTGCGCCCGCCGGATCGCGTGCTGCACGATCGGGCGCAGCGCCGGATCGCGCTGCCCGCGCGCCTCGGCCCGCGGGCCGAACGCGAGCGCGAGCCCGATGAACAGCGCCGCTGCGGCCCTAGCGGCCGATTCGCGCACGCAGGAAGCTGAGGGCCTCATCGGCCGGGAATTCCACACTCTCGCTCTCGCGTCGATGCCGGTACTCGAGGCGGCCGGCCGCAAGGCCCCGTTCGGCCACCACCAGCCGGTGCGGAATGCCCAGCAGCTCCGCATCGGCGAATTTCACCCCGGGGCGCGCGTCGCGGTCGTCATAGAGCACCTCGATGCCCGCGGCCGTGAGCTCCTCATAGAGCCGATCGGCCGTCTCGCGCACCTGCGGGGCCTTTTGCGCCCCGAGGCTCACCAGGACCACCTGGAACGGGGCGAGCGGCTCCGGCCAGATGATGCCGCGCTCATCGTGATTCTGTTCGATGGCCGCTGCCACGACGCGCGTCACGCCGATGCCATAGCAGCCCATCAGCAACGTCACTTCCCGGCCGGACTCATCGAGCACCAGCGCCTTGAGTGCATCACTGTATTTGCGGCCAAGCTGGAAGATGTGACCAACTTCAATGCCGCG
>JAPTUI010000499.1 GCA_028067895.1 Pseudomonadota bacterium
CTGCTGCAGGTGCCGGTATCCAGAGTCGTGCGCTTGGTGGGGGGAATTCGCAGCGAGCGCTACGGTGTGCTGCGCGCCGTGGTCGGCGACGGGGAAGTCCCCGCGCTCGAGCAGAGCGAGGAGCAACGGACCGAAGTGAAATCCGTTGTCGTTCCCCCGGGGGCCTGGGCCGTCGGACGCACGCTCGCAGCCGCGCGTGAACGCGGCGTTCAGGCGACCGTGACCGGGGTGCGCCGCCGCGGCATCCTCGGACGTGATCCGGCCGAGGGCACAGTGCTGCGCGAGGGCGACGTGGTGGTACTGTACGGGACGCCCGAGGCGCTCGAGCGAGCCGAATCGGTACTGCTCGCCGGTTAGCACGCACACTGGGCTACAATCGGCCGCCCGTGAACCGCCATGACATCCAATTTCCGCCCGAACACGCCGCGCTGCGCGAAGACGTGCATGCGCTCGGGGAGCTGATCGGACAGATCCTGCGCGAACAGGGCGGTCAGCCGCTGTTCGAGCTGGTCGAGCTCGACCGGCGCGCCGCGATCGCCCGGCGCGAGGGTGACGCCGGCGCGGCAGCAGAACTGGCCGCCTCGGTGCGCGAGCGCCCGCCAGCGCTCGCGCGCGAACTGGTGCGCGCCTTCTCGATGTGGTTCCGCACCGTCAACCTCGCCGAGAACGTGCACCGCATCCGCCGGCGACGCGAATATTTTCGCAGCACAGATCACCCCCAACCCGGCGGTGTCGAGAGTGCGATCGCCGAACTCGCCGCCGGCGGCATGACGCTCGAGCAGACCCTCGAGCTGATCGGCTCGCTCGCCATCGAGCCGGTGTTCTCCGCCCATTCCCTGCAGGCTACGCGGCGCACTCTGCTGCGCAAACAGCAACGGGTCGCACAGCGCATGCTCGATCGGATGAACCCGACGCTCACGCCCCAGGAGCTGCGCAATCTCTGGAGCGGCATCCGCTTCGAGCTGACCACCGCCTGGCAAACCGAGGAACTCCCGCGCAAGCAGCTGACGGTGGGCGATGAACGCGAACAGATCGTGTTCTACCTGGTGGAGATCCTCTACCGGGTCGTTCCCTCGTTCTACGAGGAGATCGCCCTCGCGCTCGCCAAGGTGTTCGGCATACCGGTCGAGTCGATCGAACTGCCGTGCATCCTGCGCTTCGGCTCCTGGGTGGGCGGGGACATGGACGGTCACCCCGATGTCCATGCGCGCACCATCCGCGAGACCTTCGCGCGCCACCAGCACATCTTGCTCGGCGCCTACATCGCCGAGTGCCAGAAGCTCGCCGAGCGGCTCTCGCAGGGCGAGCGCCGCACCAGCGTCTCGAGCGAGCTGACGCAGCGCATCGAGGAGTACACGCGCCTTGCCCCCGGGGCACGGCCGGCCATGCTCGGGCGGCGCGACCGCATGCCCTACCGGCTGTTTCTCTCGCAGCTGGCGCAGCGCCTGCGCGACACGCAGGACGGTCGCGGCAAGGGCTACGACAACGCCCGCCAGTTCCGCGAGGACGTGCAACTCATCGCCGCGAGCCTGCAGGCCAACAACGGCACCACTGCCGGGTTGTTCCAGGTCCGCCGGCTGCTGCGGCGCATCGACACGTTCGGCTTTCACCTCGCCAGCATCGATGTGCGCCAGCACGCCAGCGTGCTGCACCAGATCATCGCCCAAGGCAGCAACGATCCAGACTGGCCGAACCGCCCGAGCGCCGAGCGGGCGCGGCTCCTCGCCGAAGCGCTGGTGAAGGACGCCGGACCGCGCGTCGAGCTCGACGCGGCAGCGCGGCGCAACCTCGGGGTATTCGAAACATTTGCGCAGATCCGCCACCGCTACGGCCGCCGCGCGATCGGCTGCTTCGTCGTCAGCGGCACCGAAGGGGCGGACGACGTGCTCGCCGCACTGCTGCTGGCGCGCTGGGCGTCGGTCTTCGACAAGGAAAGCGGCGAAGTGACGCTCGACATCGCACCGCAGTTCGAATCGATCGGTGCGCTCGAACGCGGCGGCTCGATCATGCAGCAGCTGCTCACCGAACCGGCCTACGCGCGCCATCTGGCGGGCCGCGGCGGCCGCCAGCACGTCCTGCTCGGCTACTCCGACAGCAACATGGAAGCGGGCCCGTGCGCGTCTCGCTTCGCGCTGCATCAGGCGCAGCGCTCCCTGGCCGACGCGCTCGGCGCGACGGCCCAGCGCTTCTCGCTGATGCACGTGCGCGGCGCGAGTCTCGCACGGGGCGGCACGCGCATCGATCAGCTGGTCAAATCTGCCCCGGCGGGCATCGCCAACGGCGTCCTGCGCCTGCGCGAGCAGGGCGAGACCATCAAGCAGGGCTACGGCCTGCGACCGATCGCCATGCGCACCCTGGAGCGCGCCTTCAACGCGATCAGTCTCGCCACGGCGCGGCAGGCAGCGGAACCGGCCCCGGCGCCGTACATCGAGTGCGCGGCGACGATCGCCGCGGCCAGCCGCGACGCCTATCGCGCGCTCGTCTTCGAGCAGCGCGACTTCTACGAGTTCTTCCGCGCCATCACGCCAATCGACGTCATCGAACGGATGCAGGTCGGCTCGCGCTCGGTGCACCGTCTCGAGGGCAACGGCATCGAAGGCTTGCTGCCGGTCCCGTGGGTGTTCGCCTGGACGCAGACGCGCCATTTGCTGCCCGCCTGGTTCGGCGCCGGCACGGGCCTGAAGTGCGCCGCGCAGCGGCACGGCGCCGACACCCTGCGCACCCTGTACCGGGAGTGGATGTTCCTGCGCAGCCTGATCGACGACATCGAATCGATGCTCGCGCGCACGGACCTCGAGATTGCCGCGGCATACCTTGCGCTCGTACCTGAGCCGCTCAGGCCCTTCGCCGCGGTGATCCGCGCCGAATACGAACTGACCCGCGAGCAACTGCTCGCCGTGACGGACAGCACCGAGCTGCTCGATCGCGAGCCGATGCTGCAACGTGCGATCCGCCTGCGCAATCCGTACATCGATCCGATGAACCTGATGCAGGTCGATCTGCTCTCGCGCTGGCGCGCCGGCGGGCGCGCCGACCGCGACCTGTTCGAGGCGCTGCTGGTGAGCACCACCGGCATCGCGCAGGGCCTGCAGAGCACCGGATGAGCCCCGCCATGATCGAGATCCGCCCGGCCACCGCGGCCGACACCGCACAGATCCTCCAGTTCATCCGCGAACTCGCCCGCTACGAGCGACTCGAGCACGAGGTGGTCGCCACCGAGGCGCAGCTGCGCGAGACGCTGTTCGGTCCACGCCCCTACGCGGAGGTGCTGATCGCGAGCGCCGCGCACGAGCCGGTCGGTTTTGCGCTGTTCTTTCACAACTACTCGACGTTCAGAGGTCGGCCCGGCATCTATCTGGAGGACCTGTACGTCAAGGAACACATGCGCGGTCAAGGCGTCGGCCGACAACTGCTGCGCCAACTGGCGCGCCTCGCCGTCGAGCGGCGCTGCGCGCGCCTGGAGTGGGCCGTGCTAGAGTGGAACGCACCGTCGATCGCGTTCTATCGCAATCTCGGCGCGCAGCCCCTGGAGGACTGGCGGACCTTTCGTCTGACGGGCGCGGCGCTCGAGCAACTCGGCGCTTGAGCGACTCGCGACGCGCCACTGCTGAACGAGCGCTGAATGGATGCAGCGCGCCTTAAACCAACTCCCTTCGCCTCGCCGTCTGCGGTAAGCTTCCCGCATCGGGTCGGGTTAGGACGAGTCCACCGTGCGCGGCGCCGCTGCGCAGCTCGCACTGCCCAGCCCCGGGCACTGGAGTACACCTGACATGCGCATTCGTTCCCGCCTGCTCACAGCACTCGCCGGCGTGCTGTTCGCACTGACGACAGTCGCCGCTCACGCTCAAGCCCGCCAGGAAGGCCGCCTGCTACTCGCCACTCAGGTGCTGCACGACCTGCAGGGCACCCGCGATCAGGGCATCCCGACCTGGCTGCTGCAGCGCGCCTACGGCATCGCCGTAATCCCGGGCCTCACCAAGGTCGCGTTCTTCTTCGGCGCCCGCCGCGGACACGGCGTGCTGGTGGTGCGCAAGCCCGACGGACGCTTCTCGAGCCCGGTGTTCATCACCATCACCGGCGGCAGTTTCGGCTTCCAATGGGGCGTGCAAAAGACCGATCTGGTACTGGTGTTCACCTCGCGCAAGGGCGTCGCGGGCCTGAGCGGCGGCAAGGTCACCCTCGGCGCGTCCGCCTCGGTAGCGGCCGGACCCGTCGGACGGCAGGCCTCGGCCGCCACCGTACAGACCTTCAATGCCGCGGTGTACTCGTACTCGCACAACAAAGGGCTGTTCGCCGGCGTCGCAGTCGATGGCTCGGAGCTCACCGTCGACAACGGGGCGGACGCGGCCTTCTACCGCCGCGCACACGTGCACGCCTCGCAGATCATGGACGGCTCGCTCGTCAGCAACGATTACGCGGCGCGCCGCTTCATCGACGCGGTCGACACGGCCGCCGGCCTCCCGGCCGGCCCGAGCGGGGCGTCCGCCCCGGCGGGCGCCGCCGCCCCGGCCGCAACTCCGGCAAGCGGCTCGCCGGCCGCCCAGGCCTACCCGCTCGAGGAGCAGAACTCCAGCTCAAGCAGCACGCCACCGGCGGGCAATCCCCCGCCGAATTGATCGGATCGCCCGAGGAGCGCCCCGGCCGTTGCGCGCAGCGCAACGGCCGGGGCACATCCAAAGGGAGAGGCGGGCCTCCTGCCGATCCGGCACAGTAAGCGCTCCAGCCGGAGCCGCCCGTGAACGAAACCGTCGCCCAGCCGAGCGCCGCACGCGCCGCCACCCAGACCGCCTTCACGGTCCTGGCCGCCATCAGTTTCAGCCACCTGCTGAACGACATGATGCAGTCGCTCCTGCCGGCGCTCTATCCGATGCTCAAGGCCCATTACGGTCTGTCGTTCGGACAGATCGGGGTGCTGACCTTCACCTACCAGATCACCGCCTCGATCCTGCAGCCGCTGATCGGCCGCTATACGGACGTACGCCCGCGGCCGTACTCGCTCTCGGCCGGCATGGGCTTCACGCTCGCGGGGCTCGCGCTGCTCGCCTATGCGCACCATTATGCGCTGCTGCTTGCCGCGGCCGCCCTGATCGGCACGGGCTCCTCGGTGTTCCATCCCGAGTCCTCCCGCGTGGCGCGCATGGCCTCCGGCGGCCGCCACGGCCTGGCGCAATCGGTGTTCCAGGTCGGCGGTAACCTCGGCTCGTCGATCGGACCGCTGCTCGCGGCCTTCATCGTGCTGCCATACGGCCAGTCGAGCGTGGTGTGGTTCTCGTTCGCGGCGCTGGTGGGCATGTTCGTGCTGTTTCAGGTCGGACACTGGTACCGCACGCACGGACTGGAGCGGCTGAAGCCGCGCGCTTCAGCTGCGCAGGCGGGCGCGGCGCCGCCGACCCGCAAACACGTGACCGTGGCGATCGCCGTGCTGCTCGCGCTCATCTTCTCGAAATACTTCTACCTGGCGAGCCTCACCAGCTACTACACGCTGTACCTGATCAGCCGCTTCCACGTCTCGATCCAGGACGCACAGATCCACCTGTTCGTGTTCCTGGCAGCGGTCGCGGCCGGCACACTGATCGGCGGACCGATCGGGGATCGGATCGGGCGCAAGTACGTGATCTGGGGCTCGATCGTCGGGGTGCTGCCGTTCACGCTGATCCTGCCGCACGCCAATCTCTTCTGGACCGGCGTGCTCACCGTGCCAATCGGGGTGATCCTGGCCTCGGCATTCCCGGCGATCGTGGTGTATGCGCAGGAACTGCTGCCCGGCCGCACGGGCACGGTGTCCGGGCTGTTCTTCGGCTTCGCCTTCGGAATGGGCGGCATCGGCGCAGCGGTGCTCGGACAGCTGGCCGACGTATCCGGCATCCGCGTCGTCTATGAGCTGTGCGCCTGGCTGCCGGTGATCGGATTGCTGGCGGGCTTCCTGCCCGACGTGGGCGAACATCGCCAGGTGCGCAGCGCATAGCGGACCGCCGCAGCGCTGACCCGGCGCCTCTGCTTGGGCAGGCTCGCCCGCAGCACGGCTGCGGGCGCATCAACAGCGCCCGGGCACCGATCAGGTGACGTACGGTGCGATCACCATGCAGACGACGGTCGCGGAGAGCAGCACCGCAGCGATACGCTGTGAGCGTACCGGCGTGCGCCGCATGCTGCCCTGAACGCCCGCGGCGACCAATGCGAACAATGCCCCGAGCGCCAGCGTGTGCGCCATCGGGTCCTGTGCGCCGCGGATCACGATGCCCCAAAGCGCCAGGCCCGCCGCCACGGCGAGGGCGGCGGCCAGCATCTGCGCGCGGAACAGCTTCGGTGTGAGTTCGAAGTACGAATGGGTCAGCGCCAGCGTGGAGCCGACCCAGAACACGCCGGCGAGCGCGTGCACGGACAACAGGACCATCACCAGGATGTGCATGCTCATGAGCCTCCCGTAATCTTCGAGGGCCGCACCGGCGCTCCCCGGCGCGAATCACTCATTGTAAGCGCGTTCGCCGTGCTGCGAGAGATCGAGTCCCTCGCGCTCCTGCTCCTCGGTGACCCGCAGCCCCACGGTCACCTCGAGCACCTTGAGGATCCCATAGGTGAGCGCAGCACACCATGCCGCGACACTCACGACCGCGAGCAGCTGCACGCCGACCTGGCGCTCCAGAGTCATGCCCGCGGCGTAGCCAATCCCGCCGAGCGGCGCGGCGACGAACACGCCCGTGAGCACCGTGCCGAGCACGCCGCCGACTCCGTGGACGGGTGAGACGTCGAGTGAGTCATCGATCAGCAGCTTGCGCTTGAGGATCTGGGTGGCCTCGAAGCACACCAGGCCCGCGACCGCACCGATCAGCACCGCCGCGAGCGGACCGACATAGCCGGACGCCGGGGTGATGGTGCCGAGCCCGGCGACCATGCCGGTGACCAGCCCGAGCACGCTCGGCTTGCCGAACTTGCGCCACTCCGCACCCATCCATGAGAGCGCGCCGGCGGATGCGCCCAGGTGCGTCACGAGGATCGCCATGGCCGCAGACCCGTTGGCAGCCAGTGCGCTGCCGCCGTTGAATCCGTACCAGCCCACCCAGAGCATCCCCGCCCCGACGATGGTGAGCATCATGTTGTGCGGCGGCATGGCGATGTGCGGGAAGCCCTTGCGCTCGCGCAGCACCAGCGCACTCACCAGCGCCCCGGTGCCGGCGGTCACGTGCACCACGATGCCACCGGCGAAATCGAGCACGCCGAGCTGCGCGAGCCAGCCGCCGCCCCACACCCAATGGCACACCGGCAGATACACCAGCAGCAGCCACAGGCCGGAGAACCACAACACTGCGCTGAACTTGATGCGCTCGGCGAACCCGCCGATCACCAGCGCCGGGGTGATAATGGCGAAGGTCATCTGGAACATCGCAAAGGCGGCCGCAGGCGTCGTGCCGTGCAGCGCCGTACGGCCGATCCCGCCGAGCCACCCGGTGCGCGGCGAGCCGATCACCGCCTGCAGGGCCCCGCCCTGCCCGAACGCCAGTCCGTAACCACCGAGCACCCACAGGATGCTCACCAGGCAGGCGATGGCGAAACACTGCATGGCCACCGACAGCACGTTCTTGCTGCGGACCAGGCCGGAATAGAACGCAACGAGTCCCGGCAACGTCATCGACAGCACCAGGGCCGTGGCGGTGAGCAACCAGGCGGTATTGCCGGAGTTCAGGTGCACAGGCCCCGCCGCGCTTGCGGCGTGAACCGGAACCGCAACGCTCAGCGCACACAGGCAGACCGCCGCGGAGGCGGAGACGCAACGACGTGACACGGAGCCCCCTCGAAACCGGCGTGGCCGCCGACAGCTGAATCGCCCGACCGTGGGCGAAGCGATCGGGATTCTGGGTGCGGCCGGCGCTCAAAATCAAGCACCCTTGGGCATGCCCTCATGCCTGGGCGCGCGGGGCCTGACGCCCTGAGTGCGTGGCGTCACCGGAGCACGCGTCGACACCCTGCGCGACAGGCATCGACCTGCAGGACTGCACACGGTCCCGGGCGGGGCAGACACGGGCTGGGGCTATGAACTTCGCCATCCCGCCCCGACCACGATCTATGGCCCGCAGGACGCCATGTCGGCAAACCGGAATGGCACGCCGCACCCGCCGAGCCCGCAATACCCGTCAGGATTCATCGCCAGGTACTGCTGGTGGTAGTAGTACGCCCGATGGTGAGCATCATATCGTCCGAATTACTCGGATCCTCGCATCGATTTGGTCGATCACCTCACCGGTGCGCTTCCATATAGGCCCGCAGCAAAGCATTCATTCTCGACTGATAGCCAGAACCCTGCGACTTGAACCACTCGATGACGTCGGAATCGATGCGAAGCGACAACAGTGCCTTCTTGGGCACGGGCTTCAACCCCTTGCGCGCCACAGCGCGAGCGAACATCTCTGGAGTCCACTCCGGTGCATCGCCATCTCGAACCATGGTCGCATCAGTCGTTCGCCTTACACGGCGCAGGTCAGTTTGTGATTTGCGAGAAATAGAAGCGCGCTTCATGTTTCATTGCCTTGCGAATCGAAATGATCCGGATGTCCTTCCCGCGCTCGGCGTGGGCTACCGAGACGACTTGATCCTCAAGCAAACCTAGCGTGAGAAAACGCTGCTCACCGTAGAATTCCCGATCATCTTCTGCCGTGAGCGTGAATCCGCGGAAGATCTTCGGTGCGTCGCGGAAATCGATGCCATGCTTGCGCAGATTCACCCGTCGTTTCGCTTCATCCCAAGTGTACATGACGCATTGTAGCTACGAATCGTAGCTACTGCAATCACTGCTCATGAGCTTCACAGCGGGCGGTCCCTACCCGTAGCCGACGGTAGACGTCCGGCAGACCCCAACGCCGCATGCATCCCGTATCTACCCGGAGCCACAGGCAGGACCTTCGTTGAGGACGACACTAACCAGCGGGTTTCCCTCTGAAACCCACCGTATAGCTCCGACTACGCTTTCTCGCCCGCCGACAACTCCGCGAATTTGAAGGGCACCCCGCATCCCCCCAGCCCGCAATACCCGTCCGGGTTTTTCGCCAGGTACTGCTGGTGATAATCCTCTGCGTAATAGAACGTGGGCCAGGGTGCGATTTCGGTGGTGATCGCACCGTGCCCGGCCGCCGTGAGCCGCGCCAGGTAGGCGTGCCGCGAGGCTTCGGCCGCCTCCCGCTGGGCCTCATCGGCGGTGAAGATCATGGAGCGGTACTGCGTTCCTTCGTCGCCGCCTTGACGCATGCCCTGGGTCGGATCGTGGGACTCCCAGAATGCCTTCAGCAGCGCCTCGTAGCTGATACGGGCCGGGTCGTACACCACGCGCACGACCTCGGCATGGCCGGTCAGTCCGCTGCAGACCTCCCGGTAGGTCGGATTCGGCGTCGTGCCACCGGCATAGCCCGCGGCCGTCGAGTACACCCCGGGCAGCTCCCAGAAGAGCCGCTCGACGCCCCAGAAGCAGCCCATCGCGAACAGCGCCTCGCGCATCCCCTGCGGGAACGGCGGTACGATGCGATGACCGGTCACGAAATGCTCAGGCGGGACCTCGAGCGCGGCGCTGCGCCCCGGCAGCGTCTCGTGGGCCTCGGGCAGGGTCATTTTTTTGTGCAGCAATGACATGGCAAGCTCCTCCGCTGCACATGATAGCGCGTCGCGGGGGGGCACTCTTGCGCCTGCGGCGCCCGGCACCGTAAGCTTCGCGCGCCATGGGAATCAGCCAGCCACAGAATCTGAACAGCCCCCACACGGATCGGCAGCGGCCCTACGGGGTGCGCGTGAGCCTCAGTCCCGGGGATCCGTTTCGCAAGCTGGTCGGGCCGGAGTGGCACCGACTGCACTGGTACGTCACGGCCGCCGAGCGCGATGCGGCGCTCAGCGAGATGAGCCGCCGTCACCAGTACTCGCGCGCCGGCGACAAGCCCGCACTGGTGTTCGAGAAAGTCGAGAACCTGGTCGAGAGCCGCAGGGTCTGAGCACCGAGGCGCGACCGCGCCTCAGAACGTGCGACCGAGGAACAGGTAGTACGACTGGCTGCCGTGATCGTCGAAGCCGCTGCCTAGGTACAGCGGCCCGAGGAACGTGTCGAGCCCGAGAAAGATGCTCGCATCCTTGTGCAGCGTATTCCAGCGCACCTGGCTCAGGTTCTGCCACACGTTGCCCGCCTCGAGCGACATGCCGAGGTAGATCGGCACCCCGAGATACCCCGGACCGCCGCGATCGATTTCGCGGTACACCGACACGGTCGCCACCCCGAAATGCGGACCGTAGAGCGAGTACGGCTTCAGTCCCGAGAGATTCAAGAACCCCCCGAGCGGGAACTCCATGCGCAGGTTCGTGGCACGGTTGAGCAGACTGCCGCCGGAGAATGCGAACGCCACGGTATTGCGGTCGTCCCAGGTGTGCGCCGCCAGGTAGTGCAGCGTCACCCGGTTGTAGCTCGAGCGCGCCCCGATGACATTGTGCGCGCTGCTCCACTGCAGCGTTGCCTGCTCCCCGGAGTGCGGGAAATCGATGTTGTCGAGCGTGTCGTAGCTGAAGCGCAGGAAATAGGTGAGTGAGCCGAAGCTCTGCAGTGGCGGGAACGGCAGTGCCGGATCGTTCGGATCGCCGACGTTCAGCCGCGAGTGCCCTTCTTCGCGGTACACCCCGGCGCGGATCTCGCCCCAGTCGCCGAATTGCTTGCCGAAGTCCAGTCCGTAGCGGAACGTGTGCTCCCGGTATTGTGCGCGCACGCGCTGACCGATGAAGAACGGCAGATTGCTCGCGGCGATCGAGACCTTCGGCAGCACGAACCAACCGGAGAACTTCGAGAACGGCAGGTACACCTCGGTGGCGAGCTGGGAAGTCTGCCCGATCTCCCCGTCGGTCACCCACTCCCCGCCGGGACGGGTGATGTCGGACATGACGTAGCGGGCGGCAGCCTCGTAGGTCGCGTCGCCGGAAAAGTCATCCTGCAGGCTCAGTCCGAAGCGCAGGTAGTTCGGGCCGATCGAGGCGCGACGCGCGTCGATCAACAATCCGTAGCGTCCGCCACGGCGCACCAGTTGGTAATCGAGCGTGTCGAAGCCGCCCTGGCCGTAGAGCGTGGTGATACGCCGAGAGATCGCATTCGGATTCATCCGCTTGCCGATCATGTCGCTGAAGAGCTTCTCGATGGGCGCGGAGTAGCTGCTCGAACCGGTGCGCACCTGCACGAATGCAATCCGCGGCGGCTCGCGGCGCAGCCGCACGCGCCGCCGCTCGTAGCGGCGGTAAGCCGCGGGACTCACCGAGAACGCCGCGAGGCGCTTGCGCATCTTCCAGGCGGCCGCCTCACCGATCGCGAGCAGGCGGTTGACGTTGCCGAAATCGAACGAGGAGATGCCATTAAGGTCCGGCTGGATGAGTACATCGTGCGGCCCGAGCGTCGCCAGCTCCCGATCCGAGCGGCGTCGCATCAGGATCGCGAGTGTCTGGGCGCTGATGCCGGCCACGCCGTTGAGCCGCCGGGGCGGCTCCATCGGGTAGCTTACATCGACTACGATGAGCACATCGACGCCCATCGCCCGCGCCACGTCGATCGGCAGGTTGTCCGAGACACCCCCGTCGATCAGCAGCTGGCCGCCACGCGCGACCGGCGCGAACAGGCCCGGCACGGACATGCTGGCGCGCATGGCGCTGGTCAGATCACCGGAACTCATCACCACCTCTGCGCCCGTGGCGAGGTTGGTGGCGACGGCCCGAAACGGCGTCGGTAGATCGTTGAAGTTCGTGATGCGCGCCACCGGCAGCGTCAGGCGGCGCAGGATCTCGGTCAGGCTCTGCCCTTCGATCAGCCCTTCGGGCAGCACCAGGTGTCCGTGGCGCACGCCGATGCGGAAGTTGACCAGGAAGTTGTCGTCTTCTTCCTTGCGCCGCAGCGTCAGATCCTGGCGCGGCGGCTGGTCACGGAACGCCTCCTGCCAGTTGAGCGAACGCACCACCGACTCGATCTGCCCGGCGTTCAGGCCGCTCGCGTAAAGACCGCCGACCACCGCTCCCATGCTGGTGCCGGCGATGGCGTCGATGGGCACCCGCAGCTTCTGCAGCACCTTCAGCACCCCGATGTGCGCCAGGCCACGCGCCCCGCCGCCCGAGAGCACCAGACCGATGCGCGGACGGCGTGGCGCGCCCGACCGCAGCGCCGCCGGATGGATGACGTACACCCCGGCGGGCAGGCGCGGCGCGGCCGCCGCCCATGGCATGCCGAGCAGCAGCGCGAGCCCGAACAACGCGCAGCACAGCCAGCGCGCTCTGAGGGATTTCATGCGCGGCAGAATATCAGCATCTTTGCCCGAACTGGCGCCCTGAGAGAGCGCACAAAATACGGTACGATAACGGCTTACATGTGGTATCTCATACTCTTCTACCTCGTCCCCCTCGCGGTGATCCTCCACGTCATCAAGACCGGTCGGAATAGGGTCTGGATCTGGGTGATCGTGATTCTGTCGTTCGCCGGCTTTGTGGCGCCCGTGATTGGCACCATTGGACCGCTTTTCGCCTCACTGATATACGCGACAGTGGAACTCCTGCCGGAGCTGTTCCGCGGCCGCGCCGCACAACGCGCCGGGCGCGGCCTGAGGCAGGCCATGAACCCGTACGGGGACCTGCGCCGCTTTGAGCAGGAAGCGGCAGTGACCGGCAACGTGGCGAGCCGACAGCGCTATGCCGAGGAACTCGTGCGCCACGAACGCTACGCCGAGGCGATCGCGCAGTATCGCCAGACCTTGACCGGCCTGTACGAGCACGACCCGAATCTCATGCTCGGCCTGGCCCGCGCGCAGTTCGGCAATGGCGAGGCGAGCGCCGCACGCAGCACGCTCGAGACGCTGATGCAGCACAACCCGCAGTTCAATTCCCCGGAGCGCCATCTGCTCTATGCGCGCGCGCTCGAGCAGGAAGGCCGCCTCGAGCAGGCGCTCGAGCAATACCAGGCGCTCGCACCGGCCTATCCCGGTGCCGAGGCGGCGGTGCGCTATGCGCAGTTGCTCGAGCGCCAGGGGGAGCGCGAGGCGGCCCGCAAGGTGGCCCGCGAGCTGCTCGAGCGGGCGCGCATCGCACCGGCGCACTACCGGCGTGCTCAGCGCGCCTGGCTCGACGCGGCGTCCCGGCTGCTCTAGCGCCCGGCGCGGCGCAGCGGCGCGCGTCCGAGCACCGCACCGAACTCCCGCTCGCCCTCGCCGCGTGCCAACCCCTCGAGCAGCGAGTCGCGCATCAGACTGGCGAACGGCAGTGGGGCATTGACCGCCTCGGCGGCGGCGAGCGCCAGACGCACGTCCTTCAGTCCGAGGCGGGCTTTGAATCCGGCCGGCTCGTAGCGCGACTCGGCAATCACCCGCCCGTAGCCCTGATAGACCATCCCGGGAAAGAACGTCTGACTGACCAGCTCGAACAGCTTCGCCGGTTCGATGGCGTAGCCACTGGCGAGCGCGGCCGCCTCGCCCATCGACTCGATCGCCGCGGCCAGCATGAAGTTCATCGCGAGCTTCACGACGTTTGCCTGCGCCGGACGCTCGCCGAATCGCCAGGTCTTCTGCCCGATCACATCGAACAGCCCCTGCACCCGGTCGAGGTCGGCGGGCGCCCCGGCGGCCAGGATGTTCAGCTTGCCCGCCGCGGCGACGTCCGGCCGGCCGAGCACCGGCGCGGCGATGTAGCGGCTGCCGGCGGCGCCGAGCCGCGCCTCGAGCTCATCGCTCAGCTGAGGAGAGGTGGTCGCCATGTTCACCTGCACGGTGCCCGGCGCGGCACTCAGCGCCGCCGGCAGCAGGACCTCGCGGACCGCCGCATCGTCGCCCAGGATCGAGAACACGACCTCGGCCGCGCACGCCTCACGCGCGCTGCCGGCCGCCACCGCACCTGCGGCGATGAGCGGTTCGAGCGGCTGCGGCGAGCGGTTCCAGACGCGCACCCGATGCCCGGCCCCGAGCAGCCGCGCCGCAATGGCGCTGCCCATGTTCCCCAGTCCGATGAATCCGATGTCCATGACGGCCTCCGTACGTTGAGCTCGGCCTCAGCCGCGCAGCCACGGCGAGCCGCGCGCATCTGCCCAAGGCACGATGCTAGCATCGCGCCAGCGAAAGTCCTGCCCGGAGCGTGCCCCATGAGTGTCCTGCCCACCGCCGAGCCGGTCCGCGCCGCGAGTGTGCCAGGGCCCGAGCTGGCGAATGTGATTGAGGCGCGGCCGCGCGATATCGGCTCGCTCAGAGTCGCCCGCGTGCTGCCTTCGGTCACGCGGCGCATGGTCGGCCCGTTCATCTTCTTCGACCACATGGGGCCGGCGCAGCTCGCCGCCGGCCACGGCCTCGACGTGCGCCCGCACCCGCACATCGGCCTCGCCACGGTCACCTACCTGTTCGAGGGCGAGATCATCCACCGCGACAGCCTCGGCTCGCATCAGGCCATCCGCCCCGGCGACGTCAACTGGATGACCGCCGGGCGCGGCATCGTGCACTCCGAGCGCACCCGCACGGCGCTGCGCCACAACACCCACCGGCTGAACGGGCTGCAGCTGTGGGTCGCACTGCCGACGGAGCACGAGGACACCGCACCGCAGTTCCATCATCACCCGGCCGCCACGCTGCCGGAGCTCGAGCTCGAGGGCGCGCGCATCCGAGTGCTCGCCGGGACGCTCCTCGGACAGCGCTCCCCCGTGACGATCCTCTCCCCGCTGTTCTACGCCGACGCCGCGCTGCAGCCGGGGTGCGAGCTCGTCGTGCCTGCAGACTGCAGCGAACGCGCCGCGTACGTGATCGAGGGCGCGATCGAGTGCGCCGGGGAGCGCGCCGGCTCGGGCCGAATGCTGGTCTTCGCCGCCGGCGCGCCGGTCCGGCTGCGCAGCGAACACGGGGCGCGCATCGCGCTCATCGGCGGGGAGCCGGTCGGACCTCGGCACCTCTACTGGAACTTCGTCGCGAGCTCCCTCGAGCGCATCGAGCAGGCCAAGGCGGACTGGCGCGCCGGCCGCTTCCCCAAAGTGCCCGGGGATGAGACGGAGTTCATCCCGCTGCCCGAGGAGCCCTGAGCCGAGCGCCATGGCCGAGCTGCCCATCACCTTTGCCGATATTCAGGCCGCGCAGCAGCGCCTGGCGGGCGTCGCACACCGCACGCCGGTGCTGACCTCGCGCACCGCCGATGCCCGCTGCGGTGCGCAGCTGTTCTTCAAGTGCGAGAATTTCCAGCGCATCGGCGCGTTCAAGTTCCGCGGCGCGTACAACGCCGTCGCGCGCCTCGAGCCGGCGCAGCGCGCCGCCGGGGTCGTCGCGTACTCCTCCGGCAACCATGCCCAGGCGATCGCGCTCGCCTGCCGGCTGCTCGCGAGCCGCGCGGTGATCGTGATGCCAAGCGACGCACCACGGGCCAAGGTGGCCGCCACACGCAGCTACGGGGGCGAAGTGGTGTTCTACGACCGCTACCGCGAGGACCGCGAAGCGCTCGGCCGCCAGCTGGCCGCCGAGCGCGGACTCACCCTGATTCCGCCCTATGATCACCCCGACGTCATGGCCGGCCAGGGGAGCGCCGCGGCCGAGCTGATCGAGACGGTCGGTCCGCTCGATGTGCTGCTCGCGCCGCTCGGCGGCGGTGGCCTGCTCTCCGGCAGCGCGGTGGCCGCCCATGCACTCAGCCCGGGGTGTACCGTGATCGGCGTCGAGCCCGAGGCCGGCGATGACGGCCGGCAGAGCCTGCGCGCCGGACATATCGTGCACATCGCCACACCCGAGACGCTGGCCGACGGCGCGCAGACTCTGCATCTGGGGCAGCACACGTTTGCGGTGATCGCCGCGCGGGTCAGCGACATCGTGACGGTGAGCGACGCGCAGCTGCTCGAGGCCATGGCCTGGTTCGCCGAACGGATGAAACTCGTGCTCGAGCCGACCGGCGTGCTCGCGGCCGCCGCCGTGTTCTCAGGCCAGCTCGCACTCACCGGCAAACGGGTCGGGGTGATCCTCTCCGGCGGCAACATCGACCTGGCGCGCTACGCGGCGCTGCTCGCCGAGCGTCCCGCGGCCGAGGACTGAGCGCTACGGCGCGCTCAGGCGGCGCCAGCCCGCACCGGACGCGTGCGCGGCGCGTGCGGATCGGGTACCTGCTGCGTGATGCAGTGGATGCCGCCACCGCCGAGCAGGATCTCGCGCGCCGGCACGCCGATGACCTCCCGTCCCGGGCACGCGCGGCGCAGGATCGCGGCGGCCTCGGCGTCGGTGCGCTCATCGAGCCGCGGCATCACCAGCCCGCCGTTGGCGAAATAGAAGTTCACGTAACTCGCCGCGAGGCGCTCCCCGGCGCGGCGCGGCTTGCAGGCGGCACTCGCGGCGAGTCCGGCCGCTTCCGCTTCGGTCATGTACAGCGGCCCGGGCATCGGCAGCTTCACCACCTCGATGCGCCGGCCGCGCGCATCGGACGCGGCGGCGAGGCGCTCGGAGGCCTCCTGCGAGCGCTCGTACTGCGGATCGGCGCGATCGTCGGTCCACGTCAGGCACACCTTGCCCGGGGCGAGGAAGCAGGCCATGTTGTCGATGTGCCCGTCGGTCTCGTCGTTGTAGACGCCGAGCCTGAGCCAGATGAAGTGCGTCACGCCGAGATACTCGCGCAGCACCGCCTCCATGCGCTCGCGCGTCATGCCGGGATTGCGGTTGGGATTGAGGACGCACTCCTCGGCGAGCAGCGCGGTACCCTCACCATCGACGTGGATCGCGCCCCCCTCGATCACGATCGGCGCGCGGTAGCGTGCCCGGCCGTCGAGGGCAAGAACTTCGGCGGCGACCTGCTCATCCTGGTCCCAGGGGTGGTAGAGCCCGCCGTCGAGCCCACCCCAGGCATTGAAGTGCCAGTGCACCCCGCGCAGTTGCCCGGGTACCCCGACCAGGTACGTTGGGCCAACGTCGCGCATCCAACAATCATCGTGCGCGAGCGTCACGACGCCGACGGCCGGCGGCAGCAGCGCGCGGGCGACCTCGGCGTGCGCCGCCGACACCCCGACCCGCACCGGCTCGAACCGCGCAATCGCCGCCGCCACGGCCGCAAACGCCGCCTGAGCGGGCCGGGCCTGCTCGCGCCAGTTGTCCGGCCGCTCCGGCCAGAGCATCCAGCAGCCCTCATGCCGCTCATACTCCGCGGGCATCCACCAGCCGTCAGCCGCCGGGGTGCCGCCGAGCGGCGTGCGCGCCGAGGTCCTCATGAGCGCAGTTTGCTGTGCCTGAACCCGTAAAACAGGTAAATCACCCCGCCGATCACAGTCCAGACCACCAGGCGGATCCAGGTTGCGTCGGAGAGGAAATACGTCATGCCGAAACACACCGCGGCGCCAAGCGGGCACAGCAGCCACGCCCAGGGCACCCGAAAGGGCCGGTGCACATCGGGACGCGTGTAGCGCATGACCAGCACGCCGAGGCACACGACGGCGAACGCGAGAAGGATCCCGATCGAGATCAGGTCGGCCAGGACATCGAGCGGAAAGATCCCAGCGATCAGGGCCGCCCCGATGCCAGTGACCGCGGTGGACACGTGCGGTGTCTTGAAGCGCGGATGGCAGCGGCTCATCGCCGGCGGCAGCAAGCCATCATCGGCCATCGACAGCAGGATGCGCGGCTGACCCAGAATCGAGGTCAGGATGACCGAGGTCATGCCGATGATGGTCCCGAGGATCACCAGTGAGCGCAGCCAGGACAGTGCCGGATGCGCATCGAGGGCGGCAGCCACGGGCGCCGCAACGTTCAGATGGGTATACGAGATCATGCCAGTGATCACCGCGGCCATCGCCATATACAGCACCGTCGAGATGATCAGTGTGCCCATGATGCCAAGCGGCAGGTCGCGCTGCGGGTTGCGAGCCTCGAGCGCGGTGGTCGAGGCCGTATCGAACCCGACGTAGGAGAAGAAGATGATGCCGGCACCCTGCATCACCCCCGACCAGCCGAAGTGCCCGAACGTACCGGTGTTCGCCGGGATATACGGATGCCAGTTGGATGGCGAGATGAACTTCAATCCTGCGACGACGAAGATGAGAATAACGCCGATCTTCAGCGCGACCATGAAGTTCGTGACCCGCGCGGTCTCCTGGATGCCGACGTAACACACCGCACTTAATGCCAGCACGATCAGCACCGCCGGGGCGTTCATGATCGCTCCGGTCACCACCAGATGCCCGGCGGCGGTCTGCTGCAGCGGTGCGTTGATCCACATCGCCGGCAGATGAATGCCCCAGCTCTCGAGCAGGTTCACCACGTACGCCGACCAGCTCACCGCGACCGCCGAGGCGGAGATGCCGTACTCGAGCAGCAGGTTCCAGCCGATGAACCAGGCCATGACCTCCCCGAGCGTGGCGTACGTGTAGCTGTAGGCGCTGCCCGGCACGGGCAGGAACGCCGCGAACTCCGCGTAGCACAGCGCCGCGAGTCCGCTACCGAAGGCGGCGATACCGAGCGAGATGGTGATCGCCGGTCCCGACTGATTCGCCGCCACCGTACCGGTGAGCACGAAGATTCCGGTGCCGATGGTCGCGCCGATGCCGATCGCCATCAGCGCCCACACGGACAGCGCCTGCTTCAGCCGCTCGGCCCCCGCGCGCTCGGGCGCGAGCACGGGGTGGACCGCGAACAGCTTGCGCAGCAGCGTTTGGCGCGCCGCGCCCGGCGTGTCGCTTTCGGTGGCGTCATTCATGATCCCGGCAACCCCCGCGAACAAAAATTATGCTGGCAAGTTTCGCATAGATGGGCCGCGACTGCCCGCGGCCCCGGCGGCACACCGCACCGCGACACCGGGGCCCGTGCTACGATTGCCGGCCCCGCCCGGCACCTTCGAAGGGCCCGGGCCGCTCATCCGAATCGATCCGAGGAGTCCGCATCATGTCCAGCGCCGCTGCCCCGAAGCTCGTTCCCCCCGCCGCGGGCGCCAAGATCACCATCCGCGGCGGCCAGCTCACCGTCCCGGAAAATCCGATCATCCCCTTCATCGAGGGCGACGGCACCGGCCCGGACATCTGGCGCGCTGCGGTGCGCGTCATCGATGCCGCGGTGCACAAGACCTACGCCGGCAAGCGCAAGATCCACTGGATGGAGGTATACGCGGGGGAGAAGGCGTTCAAGCAATTCAACACCTGGCTGCCCGAGGAGACGGTGGCGGCCTGCCGCGATTACCTGGTCTCGATCAAAGGACCGCTCACGACCCCGATCGGCGGCGGCATCCGCTCGCTGAACGTGGCGCTGCGCCAGATGCTCGATCTGTACGTCTGCCTGCGCCCGGTGCGCTGGTTCAAGGGCGTGCCCTCGCCGGTCAAGCGCCCCGACCAGGTGGACATGGTGATTTTCCGCGAGAACACCGAGGACATCTACGCGGGCATCGAGTTCGAGAACGGCACGGAGGAGAACACCCAGTTCCTGGCCCTGCTGAAGCAGCACTTCCCCAAAGCGTTCGCCAAGATCCGCTTCCCCGAGTCCTCGGGCATCGGCTTGAAGCCGGTCTCGCGCGAGGGCTCCGAGCGACTCGTGCGCGCGGCCATCGAGTACGCCATCGCCAATCAGCGGCGCAGCCTCACGCTGGTGCACAAGGGCAATATCCAGAAATTCACCGAAGGCGCATTCCGCAACTGGGGCTACCAGCTCGCCGAGCGGGAATTCCCCGAGCAGACCTACACCTGGGAGCAGTG
>JAPTUI010000025.1:0-1213 GCA_028067895.1 Pseudomonadota bacterium
GAGCTGAGAGCGAATTTCCGCATAGGTCGAGGGCGGTGTCTGTGAAGACATCAGTATCGACTCGCGCCTTCCAACCAAATCGTCGCGCGAATAACCGGTTATCTTCTCGAATGCCGGATTGACGTATTCAATTCTGGCTTCGGTATCCAGAATCATCACCATGTTCTGACTCTGCTCGACGACGCGGGATAACTTTTCAAGCTGCGTACGCGCTTGTTCTCGCTCTCGAAGATCATGAATCCACCCGAGACCGAAGCTGATGTCGACTGCCATTTCCATCAGAAGGCGCTGGACTTCATCGTCGAATGCGCCCACCTCCTCGCAATACAGCGAAAACACGCCCATCAAACTGCCTTTGCGGTGCAACGGCAAAGCGGCGCTTGAGCGCCACCCGTTTTCTCGGCCTCTCTCATGCCATGCCGAAAGCGATGGATCGCCCAGGAACTCCTGGCACCATACCGCCCGATTCTCGCGGAACGCGGTTCCGCTCGGACCTATTCCCTCAGGCACGCTCCCGTCGATCGACACAGTTAGTCCATCGATATAGCGGGCCCCTTTGCCATGTGAAGCAATCGGCTTGAGACGAAGTTCCTGTTTGTCGAGGACTCCGATCCAAGCGAGGCTCATGCCACCGTGGCGCACCGCAATCTCACAAGCCCTCGCGAACAGCTCCTCTTCAACGGTGCATTGCGTGATCACTTCATTGCACTGACTTGTCGCGGCGTAGAGATTTGCAATGCGCCGGAGCCGCTCCTGCATGTGCTTGTACATCGTGACGTCGTGTACGGACCCTATGAGTTTGGTGCACCGGCCGTACGAGTCTGGTATCGGCGAAACGCAGACTTCCCCCGTCTTCAATCCTGTGGGATACGGCGTCGTTTCTTCCCAACGAACCGTCCGGCGCTCGCGAATCGCAAGCTCGTAGCGATGCATCACCAGGGTGAGTGATGGCTCGGGTATGACCTGTGAAACCGGTTTCCCCACGACCTGATCCGAGGTCAACCCGGTCGCTTCGAAAAAGCGGGAGTTGACGCTTTCGAAGTAGTATTCGCCGTCCGGCGCGATTGCAACGGAAAACAGCACGTCGTTGACGCTGTTGTAAATTCCGCGCAGTTGCTCGATATGAGCAGCCTCGAATTCCTTGCGTCGATGGGCCATCAGAGCCGCAACGACGATTTGGGCTGCGACGTCGAGTACCGCGCGCTCAACCACG
>JAPTUI010000025.1:1223-3470 GCA_028067895.1 Pseudomonadota bacterium
CCGCCAGGGCGCCGAGCACGGCGCCGGAATGCTCGCGAAGCGGCAACGCCCAAGCGCAGTGGATTTCTGCGAAGGCGCGATCGTTCGTCTCCCCGGACCTGAAAGCAGTCGTTGCGAGGTCGTGCACGAAGACTTCCGCGCTGGTCGCAACGGCGCGCATCGCAGGCTCGACCGATGCCGTGTACGGTCTTTCTGCAAGCACCGACGCCCACTCGTGTGGCAGCCCCGACGCGCAAATGAGTCGCAAGTGACTGCTGTGCGCGTCACAGAAAAAGACGGCTGCCACGAGTCCAGGCAGCTCTGTTTCCATGAGGCTCGCGACTGCCGACAGAATTTCAGAAAGCTCCGTTTCCGAAGCGATCATCTTCCACAAGTCGATCTGTCTGCTGAGAATGCTGTCGCTCATGGACCAGTCCGCGTTGGGCCGATGGGCCGCGGAAACGGCATTCGTTGCGGCCCGCGCGGGACTCGCCCCGATTCCTCCGCAGCGTGTCCCCGCGCCACGGCTAGCGGGATGCGCCGAGCACAAGTTGAGGTCGTGCGCTTCTGCCTGCCAACGCTGCCCCAGAACGCATGACCCTGACACAGATGAGTGCCAGTCGGAATGCTCCGAGTATTGCTCACGCGCACGGGCAGCCCCCCTCGGTGTCCAAGCCGTCGCGACCCAGCAGGCGGATCAGACAGGAAGATCCGGCGCTGCCCGTTCTGCTCGTCTTGCTCGTTCGATAGGTGTTTATCGCGGCCGTCCGCACCTTCAATCCGCGCCTTCTAGAGTAGCACACGTTCCAATCCACCAACCTGCTGTTGTCCTGCTGATATCTGGCGGGAACGTTTGCTCGCGCAAGGATCTCCCCGGGTCGAGTACCGTTCAGTGTGCAAAGCTCGAGCCCGAGCGGGACCGTTTACCCTGACCGTTGCGCCCAGCAAGCCCCCGGGGTTCCTGTCGCGTACCGTTCCGGTCCGGCGCGCACTCTGCGTCACCTTGATGTCCGCAACCCTGCGGCACAGTGAGCGTTAAGAGCGTAGATCCGAAGGTGTTGGCGATGCGCCCGATCGCCCAGTACAACGGGAGACCCCCCCGCCGGCTTTGCCGGTGGATGGTTACTGCTGTTGATCGGACCGCGCGCGTTCGCGGCCCACGATTTACTTGACCACGGAAGCAGTCCTCAGGGAAGAGGCGAAGCGCAGCAGCGGCACGAGACGCTCACGCCCGGTCAGTCCCTGGAACCGTCCGAGTAGACCCTGCGGCAAGTCTTCAGCCGGCGCCGGCGGTGTGGAGCGCTCGCGAACTGATCTCAGAACACGGTTCCCTGGAACTCCCTCTGCCGCCAGCGGCGCCACCGCCTCACCGCGCGCACCCGCACCGTCAATAGATCCGCGGGCGCGCCCACGGCAGAGCCGGCTAGCAACGATCGCTGAAGCGACGGAGAAGATCATAGCGCCGGTCGTCGAGCGGCAGCGCGCCGAGTATCAGTACAAGCTCGCCGCACGCGAGGAGCAAGAACGGCGCACAGGCAAAAAGCCGGGCGGTCGCCCGCCTGCACCGCCGAGCGGCGGGGTGGATGCGAAGGAGCAGATCAACCTCACGGATGAGGAGTCGCGCATCATGCCGGTGGCCTCGATCAATGCTACAACGCCCAGGTGGTATTCGCCGCGGGCAGCCTGTTGGTGGCAGCCCCAACGTCACGCACGCGGCGAACGACAAGGAGCAACTCGCCCCCATGCTGGAGAAGCTCAAGT
Source organism: Pseudomonadota bacterium (assembly GCA_028067895.1). Classification (GTDB taxonomy): domain Bacteria; phylum Pseudomonadota; class Gammaproteobacteria; order Steroidobacterales; family Steroidobacteraceae; genus 13-2-20CM-66-19. The sequence continues at coordinate 2,964 of JAPTUI010000025.1, forward strand.
CGCTGCCGAGGGATCTGGGAGGGGCACGGCGTATCCTGGCCGACAGCGGCTACGCGAGCGAGAAGAACGTCGAGGGGTGTGCGCAGGCGGACATTGAGGCGCTGATCGCGCTCAAGCGGGAACGCCATCATCAGACTTGGCGGCAACGTTTCGCGGCAGCGCCCACGCCGCCACCGGACTCGGCAACGGCGATGCAGAAGATGAGGTATCGCCTGAAGAGGCCGGCGGGCCGCAAGCTTTACGCTCTGCGCAAGGAGACGCCCGAGCCGGTCTTCGGGATCATCAAATCGGTGATGGACTTTCGACAGTTTAAGTTGCGAGGACTGCCAAAAGCTCGCGGCGAGTGGAGTTTGATGACGATGAGCTGGAATCTGAAGCGAATGTTCGCCCTGCAGGGTGCCTGAGGCGGATCCGGCGCGCCGCGTCATCGTGGGCAGCGAATAACCATCCTCCGGCAAAGCCGGAGGCTTTCACGTCGCGGGGCCCCTCAAAGGGGCCATTCCCGCG
>JAPTUI010000001.1 GCA_028067895.1 Pseudomonadota bacterium
CGGATCCGAGACGCGGTTCGGTTCGACCGAGTGAGGCAAGTCCGACCGCTGAGAAGCGCGAACTGGATGAAAGGTCCCTCGGGACCGAGGCCGTGCGCGTGCTGTCAGGAACAGCGCAGCGCAGGGGCAAGTCTGGGTGCCAATGCTGGAGCGACAGTTCGGCAACGCGCTCTCCTTCCGGGCGCCCTCGGGCGGCATGACCCTCTGGGCCGAGGCGGCGGCCGGCATCGACGTGGATGCCTGGGCGCAGCGACTCCAGGGGCGGCGCTGGCAGCTGTCCACGGGCCGCCACTATGCCTATGACGGGGCGGTGCGGCCGAACTTGCGCCTGGCCTTCGCGTCGTATGAGGAGGACGAACTCGCCGAGGCCCTCGGTCAGCTGCGCGCCGCACTGTGAGGCGCGGGCGGGGATTTCGTGGTGCAGTTCCTGGTGTGTTCCCTGGCTCCGGCGTATTCAATAGCGATCATGCGCGGAATGTTCTCCTTCATCGGCACGACCGTGCTCGGCTCGGTGGGCTGGGCCATCGGCGCCTACGTGGGCATGGGCACGGCCATCGTGCTGAGCTGCGTCGGCAGCGGCTTCGGGATGTACTGGGGACGCAAGCTCTTCGATCATTGGCTCGGCTGATGCCTGCGATCGGCGATTGATTTCTCGCCGCCTTGTTCAGTTGCTTCAGGTGACTCCGGAGTGGGTTGCGGCTCTGCGGGTCGAGTCCGAGTGTCGGCTCATCGAGAAACAGGATGCGCCGGGTGTGCAGACAGGCCGCGGGCGAGCTCCAGGCGGCGCGAGTACTGTTTGACGAGCTCATCGCGGCGCTCCCAGAGACCGAACAACTCGAGCAGCCGCTGCATGCGCTCGCGGTCGATCTTGCGCGGGACGGGATAGAGCGCTCCGTGCAGATCGCGGTTCTCCCGTGCCGAGAGCTTCTGGTCGAGGCTCGCGTCCTGGAAGACGATGCCGATGCGCCGGCGCACCGCTGTGGACTTCCGGACCGGATCGAGCCCATCGATGCCCAAGGTGCCTGAGGCCGGCGCCAGCAGCACTGTCAGGATCTTGAGGGTGGTGGTCGTGCCGGCGCCGTCCGGTCCGAGCAGTGCGCTCACCTCGCCGGCGCGCAGCGAGAGCGAGAACCGCTCGAGCGCGGTGTGCGTGCCGAAGCGCTTGCTGACCTCGTGCAGGACGGCGAGCGGCGCTGGTCCGCCGGATGGGTTCGGCAGCGGGGCTTCGGAGGCCGCTGGCAGGAGAGTGATATCAACTGAAGCCATTACCGCCTGCGCTGCGCTCGCCTTTGCACCGCGACTCGCGCTCTACTGGTTGCGGGTGCGACGGGGGCCCGAGGACTTCACCCCGAGCGAGCTGACGCGCCGGCTGCGCATGCCCGCCCAGACGCTGTCCCCTCAATTCAAGGCGCTCTGGCTCGCCGGGGTGCGGACGCACTGGCGCGGGATAGGCGTGACGCCGTTCATCAACTGGGTGATCAAGCCGTTCTCGATGGCCCTGCTCGGGTGGGTGCTCCTCGCGCACCTGTTCCGCCCCGGGCTGCCCGCCAGGGAAATCGACCGCGCCATCGGCCGGCTGATCCTGCTCGCCGCCGCGCCGTGCACGGCCATGGTGTTCGTCTGGAGCTGCCTGGCCGGCGGAGAGCTGAATTTCGCTCTGACCCAGGTGGCGCTGAAGGACACCCTCATGGTGTTCGCGTTCGCGCCCATCGTCGCTCTGTTGTTCGGGGTGGCCGCGATCAATGTGCCGCGGCGCAGCTGCCGTCGCTCGCGCCGTTCATCGTGGTGCCGGTGCTGCTGGCACAGGGGCTGCGCCGCGCGCGGCTCGCTTACGCCGGGCCCGAAGGGCTCGTCCGCGGGCTCACGCGCTGTCATCCGGTCCCCCGCGGCGCCTTGCTCGCCACGCTGGTGCTGCTGTTCGGCTTTCAGGGCGGACGCATCCTCGCCGAGCCGCTCATGATCGTCCTGCTCGCCGTGGCGATCGCGATCCAGGTGTACTTCAACTCGGCGCTCGCCTACTTGCTCAACCGGGTGAGCAGCGAGGCGCACTGCGTGGCCGTGCCGTCCGCGTTGATCGGGTCGAGCAACTTCTTCGAACTCGCGGTGGCCGCCGCCATCAGCCTGTTCGGCCTGCGCTGCGGCGCGGCGCTCGCTACCGTGGTGGGCGTGCGGGTCGAGGTTCCGGCAGGCCGATGGGGCTCATGGCGAGGCCGTCCCAAAGCGTTGCGCGAATCCCTCGCGCGCTTCTCCGATGAAGACAAGAAGCTCGCTCTCGGGGACCCGTACTACGTCAATATTCTGATGCGTCGCCTCGTGCGTCATTAGGTCTGCGATGTCTTCGCGGGCGATGAGCAGCGTGCGGGGCAGCTCGTGCTTGTGGTGCTGCGCGCTCTCCAACAACGATCGGAACTGGGCGCGGGTAGGTTCGGGGGCGGTTACAGAAATGAACTGCGAGCCGAGAATGAAGCAGCTCGCCGCGTCCATCAACGCGATGCAGTTGAAGTCTCCATCACGCTCGGTTCGCACAGGCGTGCTGTTGAGTCGAAATGCGATCCAGGCCTCGTTGACCTCAAACTGTTGCGGATGGAGCATAAGAAATCTGTTCCGATGATGGTTTGCAAAAGGGGGTCGCGAAATCCTTTGGGGCTCGCCCAGGCGATGCCGGAATCGACCTGCGTCATGGTTCAGTCCGACGGTCGAACCGCGCGAAACTTCTCCCGCTGGACGCGCTCGATAAATCGGTCGCGCACATGAGCAAGGAATTTCCGCGGTAATGCTCCGTATACAATCATCGAGCCATCTCGTCCAGGTACAGGGCGCACATCGGCTCCCGGCCAGAGGAACTCATTCGCCTTCGGTGATCACGCACCCTGAGCGCTCGGAATCGAGTCCCAGGTGCTGCGTGGTCGCTGGGGGGATCTCAATCGCATCTTCCATGCGCTGCGGCGCCTTGTGTGTGACGGGCAGCACCCTGAGCACAGTCCGCGGGCGGCCGTTCTGGGTGATGGCAACTGGCTTGTTCAGCGCCTCGTGCTGGTACAGCCCGAGGTTGCGCTGGAAGTCCGCTGAGGTCACGGTGAGGATCTGTTCTGTAGGCATGAGACTAAATTCATGGGACGCCCGTACTTCACATGAAGGATGGATGTCACGGAGCACCAAGATCCGGTTGGCAGAGTGCGGGTCGGGCGCGCAGCGGCCTGCCTCGAGCCTTACTCGCTCGGGATGCCGCTCGAGGGTGCGCGGCCTCGGGAGCGGATCGCGAGCACGATATAATAGGCCATCCCGATGGCGATCCAGCAGCCGCCGAGGATCTTCGCGGTACGGTCCATCCCGGCGAGCACGTACACGATGACCCCGAATCCCGCGAGCGGGCAGAGCAGATGGCGTACCCAGGCGCCCGAGCGCTGGCGGAAAAAATAATGGTATGCAACGGCGAGGTGCAACAGCGCGAAGCTGGTGAGCGCGCCG
>JAPTUI010000136.1 GCA_028067895.1 Pseudomonadota bacterium
GTCGGTTGCGTCGGGGGCCATTCTCATCGCCCATGAGCTGCTGCCCTCGCAGCTCGTGGGGCTCGAGACCGGCACTCTCGCGGGCATTTGTCTGGCCGCCGGTGGTGCCACCTCACATGTGTCGATTCTGGCGGCCGCCGCGGGCATTCCCGCGCTGGTGGCGCTCGGCGGGGCGCTCGAGCACATCCAGGAAGGAACGACGCTGGTGCTCGATGCCGAGCGCGGCGAGCTGCTTGTCGATCCGGACGCGGCGGCCGTGGACGCGGTGCGCCGGCAGATTGCACAGGCTGCCGAGCGGCGCGCCCGCGAGCGGCTGGCGGCGCAGCGGGAATGCCGTCTCGCCGATGGAACCCGCATCGAAGTCCTCGCCAACCTCGGCTCGGTGGCGGACGCGGAACTCGCGGTGGGCAATGGCGCGGAGGGCTGCGGGCTGCTGCGCACCGAGTTCCTGTTTCTCGAGCGCCAGAGGGCGCCCGATGAGGCTGAGCAGCGCGCCGAGTATCAACGCATCGCGACCGCGCTCGCAGGGCGGCCGCTCACGGTGCGCACGCTGGACATCGGGGGTGACAAGCCGATTCCTTACCTGCCTCTGCCTCCCGAGGAGAATCCTGCGCTCGGCCTGCGCGGCATCCGGACCAGTCTCTGGCGCGAGGCGCTGCTCGATGAGCAACTGCGCGCGGTGCTCGCGGTCGAGCCGTCCGGACAATGCCGGCTGCTGCTGCCGATGATTACCGACGTGACGGAGATCCGGATCGTGCGTGCACACGTCGAGGACGCCTGCCGGCGTATCGGCCGGTCCGCTGCGGTGGAACTCGGTGTGATGATCGAGACGCCCGCCTCGGCATTGATGGCCGACTCGCTCGCCCGCGAGGTCGACTTCTTTTCCATCGGCACCAACGATCTCACCCAGTACACCCTCGCGATGGACCGCGGCCACGCGCTGCTCGCTGCCCGTCTCGATGGGCTGCACCCGGCCGTGCTGCGCCTGATCGCGCGCACCGCCGAGGCGGCCCATGCCCGCGGGCGGCGCACCGCCGTGTGCGGCGGACTGGCGTCTGATCCGCAAGCGGTGCCGATCCTGGTCGGTCTCGGCGTGCATGAACTGTCGTGCGTGCCGGCGGTGATCCCGCAGATCAAGGCGCTGCTCGCAACGCTCACCCTCGAGCAGTGCCGCGAGCGAGCCGCGAGCGCGCTCGCGCAGGACTCGGCCGAGGCCGTACGCGCCCGCTGTGCCGCATGGGACGAGGCGGCCGGCGAACCGGCCGCGGCGGCGCGGTCCGTGCAACCGTGATGGAATGGCTCCCATGAAACAGATCCTCACCTCGCTACAGAAACTCGGCGGTGCGTTGATGCTGCCGATCGCGGTGCTGCCGGCCGCGGCCCTGCTGCTGCGGCTCGGCCAGCCCGATCTGCTGAACATCCCGGTCATGGCCGCCGCCGGGCAGGCGATCTTCGCCAATCTCGGCCTGCTGTTTGCGGTGGGTGTGGCGATCGGATTAGCGCGCGACAACCACGGTGCGGCCGGCTTGGCGGCAGCCGTGAGCTATCTGGTCATCAACAAGGGCGCCGCGGTATTCGTCGTGGCGCCGACGGCGGTGCTCGCCGGGGTTCCGGCACATGCGCACGCGCTGGTGATCGAGGCCTTCACCCGCAAGCAGCTCGCCGAGCTCACCGTCCCGGTGGGCATCGTCTCCGGTCTGATGGGCGGGGCACTCTACAACCGCTTCCACAATTTCACGCTGCCGAGCTACTTGGCGTTCTTCGGCGGCCGGCGCTTCGTGCCCATCATCACCGGGTTCGTCGCGCTGCCGCTCGCCATCCTGCTCGGCATGCAGCTCGAGCACATCCAGCACGGCATGGACGCGCTCAGCCGCACGGTGCTCGCCTCGGGCCCGTGGGGTCTGTTCGTCTACGGCGTGCTGAACCGCTTGCTCATCGTCACCGGGCTGCACAACATCCTCAACAGCTTCGCCTGGTTCATCGTCGGGCACTATCACGGCGTCACGGGCGACATGAACCGCTTCTTCGCCGGCGATCCGCACGCCGGCGCCTTCATGGCTGGATTTTTTCCCGTGATGATGTTCGGCTTGCCGGCGGCCTGCCTCGCGATGTACCACACGGCTCGGCCGGAGCGCCGACCGGCGGTCGCCGGCCTGCTGTTGTCGATCGCGCTCACGTCGTTCCTGACGGGCGTCACCGAGCCGGTCGAGTTCACGTTCATGTTTCTCGCCCCGGGGCTGTACCTGGTGCACGCGCTGCTTACGGGCCTGGCGTTCGTCATTACGAACGCGCTCGATGTGCGGCTCGGATTTGGCTTCTCCGCCGGGCTGTTCGATTACATCCTGAATTTCAAGTACGCCACCCATCCGCTGCTGCTGCTGCCGATCGGCGCGGTGTACGTCGTGCTCTATTACTGCATCTTCCGCTACTCGATCGTGAAGTTCGATCTGAAGACTCCCGGTCGCGAAAACGAGGCACAGCCGGCCGCGGCGGCCCCTGCCGCCGCCGGGGGCGAGCGCGCGCGAGCGTATATCGCCGCGCTCGGCGGTCCGGGGAATCTCGAGTCCGTCAATGCCTGCACGACGCGGCTACGCCTGACGGTGCACGCGCAGAGTGCGGTCAACGAAGCGGCACTGAAGGCGCTCGGGGCGGTCGGGATGGTGCGTCCGACGCCGACGGCGCTGCAGGTCATCATCGGACCGGTGGCGGAGCAAATCGCCGGAGAGATGCGCGAGGCACTGCAGAACATGCCGTCCGAGGCTGGGCCGGTCGTCGCTCCTGTGGCGTCTTCCGCCCCGATCTCTGCGATCGGCATTCCGGCGGCTCCTGCCCTCGAGCCGGCGCAGATCCAGAGTCTGCTCGCGGCGCTCGGCGGTGCGGCGAACGTCCGGGACGTTGCGACCGCATCGTCGCGGCTGCGCATCGCGCTCGCCGATGCGGGGCGTGTGAATGCTGAGGCACTGCAGCGCCTTGAGCTGCGCGGCAGCGCCTGGGTTGCTCCCGACTGCCTGCATGTCATCGTCGGCCCGGCGGCCCCGGCCACGGGAGCGAGTCTGCGTGCGATGCTCGGCGCAACGCCGTCACGCGCCTAACAGGTTCCGTGAGGCCCCGCGCGGGGCGCTTGGGTGGGCCCCTCCCTCCTGGTCAGTCGAACCCACATTGGGACGTCCGCGTCGACGTCTGAATCTTAGCGCGTGTTCACGCCTCAACATCCTGCGTCCGAGTCGGATGTTATGGATCACGCTGTTGCGTCCGTGCATCGCCTGATGCACACCACAGAATACAAACACGACGATCCGAGACGAAAGGGTTGGCGCTTCGGCCGTAGTGAGGACTATAGTCTACACCCTGTCGGAATGATGCCGGAATGTCGCACGCGGACAACAGGTCGCGGCCTCCGGAGTCCCGCGAGCCGGTCTCGCGGATGCAGGAAGAATCCGCGCGAGGGGGTGGGGACGTGGTGCAGGCGACAAAACACGCAAAGCGAGAGTCGCGCGCGCTTCCCGCCCGGGTCGCTCATGCGTTTCTCCTTCGAATGGACCTGCCGTGAACGCACGAAGCGCGGAGGCGTCACTCGACGCGGTCGCCGAATCCAACGGCGAGGGCATCGACGCCGGGGGTGCGCCGCTCGAAGACCGATCTGCCGCGCTTGCAGAAGTGGCTCGGCAGCACCATGCGCCGCTCGTCCGATTTCTGACGCAGCGGACCGGCTCGGTCGAGGTGGCCAAAGAGATCGCCCAGGATGCGTACGTCAAAGTGCTCGCGGTGGAGCGGCAGGGTTCGATCGCCTCATTGGCGAATTACCTGTGGCGCTGTGCACTCAATCTCATGACGGATCACGGACGCCGTCGTGGCGTGCGCGAGCGATTCGTTCAAGCGGTTCGTACCGAAGCCGAGCAGCTCGCGCCCTCCGCCGAGGCAGTGGTCGACGCCCGACAGCGTCTGGAGATCATCGAGCAGGCGCTCGGGCACTTGCCGCCGCGCTGTTTCGAAGCGTTCACCTTGCGCGTCGTTCAGGGGCTGCCTTTCGATGAGGTCGGGCAGGCCATGGGCATCAGCGGCCGGATGGCCAAAATCTATGTGGCTCGGGCGCTCGCCTATCTGCATGCATCTCTCGACGACGGGGACGGCGGGAGTGCCGCACCGTGAGACCCGCTGAGCTCCTCTACGAATTTGACGAGGATCGCTGGCTCGCGGCGCTCGAATGGCATGCGCTGCGATGTGCAGCCGATGCGTTGACGCCGCAGCAGCAGGAGGCGTGGCGACAGTGGGTCCTCGACGACGACAATCGCAGAGTGTATGCAGCCTGCGCGCAGCTCTACCGAGACGCCCAGGGGCTGGAGGACTTTCAGGCCGTAGCGCGGAGCAATGCGACGCACGCGCATCAGAGTACCGGGAGCCTCTGGCGGTCCGTGCAATGGACGCTCGCCGGCGCGATACTCGCCATGTGCGCCGCGAGCGCGGTTCTCTTACGTCCGGAGGCACGACCGAAGCCCGTCGCACCCACGGCTGAGTACGCCACCGGCACTCCCTCCATCTACCGCACGGCCGCCCGGCAGACGCAGCGCGTCCGTCTCGGCGACGGATCGACCGTGATCCTCGGTGCACGAACGGTGCTCGAGGTCGCCTTTACTGCGCGGCGGCGCGCGCTCGATCTGAAGCGCGGCGAAGCCTGGTTCGACGTTGTCCACCGGATCCACTGGCCGTTTGTGGTCACCGCAGGCGCGGAACGCATCCGTGATCTCGGCACGGCTTTCGTGGTCGATCGGGAGTCCGGGCGCACCGAAGTCACGGTGACCCAGGGCCAGGTCGAAGTCTCCCTCTCGGGCATGCCTCGCGCACCCCGTCTCGGGGGAGTGATCCTCAAGCGGCTCCGGCTGCGCCGCGGCGAGCGATTGGTGACCGGCGCACGGATCGCCGGAAAAATCCGACACATCAGTCCGCGCCTCGCACTCGGCTGGACGAGAGGTCGTCTCGAGTTCGTCGACGAACCCCTCGGAGTCATCGCGGAGAACCTTAGCCGCTATTCGCGTGCGCCCATCTCCGTGTCCCCCGCGGCCGCGAACCTTCATCTCACCACGCTGGTCCTCAGTCATCACATTCCCGCGTGGCTGAACGGACTGAATCGGGTCCTTCCCGTTGTTGTCGTCCGCAATAAACGTGGCGCCTGCGTGCGACTGAATGCGTCTGTGATTACGCATCAGGTAAACGATTGTCACGCGCCCTAAACTGACGTCGCACACGACGTATCAGTTTCTCAACCTCACGATGTCGGCATTCGCAGGATCCGTCCTCTGCCGGTTCCCTTCCCGAGTCACTGTCCGTCTCTTGACCCAAGACAACAGTGACGATCGGGGGACTCCATGGTGTTTGACGTTGACAGCCTGATACAGCGCCGCGCGAACAGACTTCATGCACGGCTTCATCAATTTTTGGTTGCATCGCTCTGTGCGCTCCCGCTGGCGTTCGCAATGCCAGCCCAAGCCGGAGTTCTCGATCACGTCACCATCTATCAAATTCGACCCGAAGGACTTCGCCAGGCACTACTTGCCTTCGGACGACAGGCGCACCTGCAGATCATCTTCCGCGGCGCCGAGCATACCGAACACGCAGTTCCGGGACTGTCAGGGCGATTTAGCGCTCGTGAAGTCATTGCCCGACTGCTGAAAGGAACCCACCTCACGTACTCCGTCACGGATCGGACCCTTGAGATCTTTCCGATGGCAAGGGGCGAGGTGCGCCGGCGCACCGAATCCGGCGGCTCACCGGCTGTGATTGAGAAGGAAGGCCCGACTGCACGCAGGCCGAAGACGTCGCGACAGTCACGGAACGCGGAAACGCCGCCCATCCTGCAGCAAGTCATCGTGACGGGTAGCCACATCAGCGGCGGTCCGCCGCCATCTGAACCGATCATCAGCATCACGGCACGCCAGATCCGGGAATCCGGGTACCAGAGTGTCGAGCAACTGATGGCGTCGCTGCCGGAGGACCTGCATTCCGTCGGGTCCGAAGTCAATAATCTGCCCACGCAAAATGACGCCGGAAACCAGGCTGACGGATCTGGCGTCGACCTCCTCGGTATGGGATACGACTCGACCCTCGTGCTGGTGAATGGCCATCGTCTTGCGCCAGCCGGAATCAATGGCGCATTTACCGATATTTCCGTCATTCCGTTGAGCATGATCAAACGAATCGATGTAGTGACCGACGGCGCGTCCGCCATCTACGGATCCGATGCGATGGGGGGCGTCGTCAACTACATTCTGAAGGACAGACAGGAAGGCGGCGCAACATCTGTGGAATATGGGTCCGTAACACACGGGAGTCTCAATGACTATCGTGCGTCTCAATCCTATGGAATCAACTGGGCTTCCGGGCACGCGCTGGTAGCGTATGAATATCACGACGAAACGCCATTGAACGCCGACGATCGCGCGTACAGCTTCAATTCCGTTCCGGGTCAGTTGACTCCATCCGTGACGACAAACAGCATCTACGTAACTGGGGACGAGTCTCTGGGTCGAGACGTTTCCCTCAACGGTTCGGCCTTTTACTCACATCGTCGGGATTCCACGCTCGTGACCGCCGGAATCACGCTAGGTGCATACGTCGGTGTCACCCAGTACTCCTACTCGCTGGGCGCCGACATGTCGCTTCCACACCACTGGTCACTGCGGGCACGCGGGTCGTACGGAGGAAATGACTCGCATACAAGCTCTACGGAGGGTCTTATCGCTGGGGATAACGCGCTCACGACCGGATCTCTGGTCGGTAGCGGGCCTGTGTTCCGGATGCCCGGCGGTAACGCAAAGGCAGCCATCGGTGTGCAATACCGGAAAGACTCTTTGTCGGCCTACTTCACCGGACTCTATGAAGTCGAGCAGGGTATTCGCAAGAGTCGTGAAGTGGACTCTGCGTTCGTCGAAGGCGAAATCCCGTTGCTTGGCCCCAGGAACGAAGGCGCTCATGGACAGAAACTCAATGTCGACGTCGCGGCGCGCCTCGATCACTATTCTGACTTCGGATCCACGACAAATCCGCGAATCGGAATCGCATGGCAGCCGGTACGGGGAATCAAGTTCAGAGGTACCCTCAGTAGATCTTTCAAGGCGCCAAACTTCTATGAACTCTACGGTGGTACCTATACCTATCTAGTTAACTCGCCGGAAGCAACGCTACCCACCGGACAATCGACCGCCGTGCTCGTGCGAGTGGGAGCGAATCCCGGGCTTACGGCTGAGCGCTCTACTGAGTGGACGGTCGGCGTTGATTTTGAACCGAGAGAGCTCGAGGGACTGCAGGGACACATCACGTATTATGACGCACGGTTTACGAATAAGCTCGAGAACTCAATTGTTCCGTTTTTGGACGCGCTGGATAACGGAAATCTATATTCAGCCTATATCGTCCAAAATCCATCGTTCGCAGCACTAGAACAATACGTAAGCGCGTCTGACGCTTTTACAAATCTGACCGCGTATCCAGGCTATGGCCCGCCAAGACAACTCGCGGACGCGACGGCAATTGTTGATGATCGATTTCAAAATGTAGGAACAAGTCGTACCAAAGGACTGTTGGCGACAGTCAACTACACGCACCAGATCGATGGATATCGATATGACCTCGGATTTAGTGGGGCGTACATCTTTGCATTTGATAATCGAGTCGTTTCCGGCGCGCCGTCCTTCAGCACTCTGGGGATATTTGGGCGACCGGTGAATTTCAGGGGGCGAATTTCCGTCGGCATGCACCATGAAGCATGGGGAATCAACGCATTTACGAACTACGTTAATCGATACGAGGATACGTCCGAACCGACACCCGTTCCGATTGCATCATGGACTACATTCGACTTCACGGCATCGTATCGGCTGTTTTACGGGAGGAATGGGTGGGGGCATCCAACGCTAGATCTCTCCTGCATCAATTGTGCGGATCGGGCGCCGCCGGAAGTTTCGCAGCTGACGAGCAGCATGTTGGGGTACGACGGCGCCAACGCCAATCCCTTGGGTCGATTCATCAGTGCCACAGTCTCCATACGATGGTGATCTGAATGACGCGCTGTGATAGCGCACGGACGCGCTTGCACTTACGGCGCATCGGTAGGTGCCGGACGATATTTGAGTCTTCAATCATTCAGCAGGTCTCGAAAGTGTCATCGACTGTGCAAATCGGTGGTCGGAATTGCGGATGCGCCAAATCACTGCAGAGGCAGAGAAATTCACCAATGAGCGAACTGTCGGTGATTGCGGAGATCTCGACGACCGGCAGTCTGCGAACGTATCGAACTCTCTGGCGTCCCGAAGTGCACGGGTGGGGACCTCCATGGGCTTGTGCTGTGAGCTCGGAGGGCACGCATAGGCGCGTGCGTGAACAGAAAATCCTGGAGTCGTGACATGTGGAAGAATGTAATGCGTGCGGTTGCTCGATCGCCCCGAAGAGTATTCGTTTTACTGGTGACGCTTGCATGCCTTACGATCTGCGTGCGCGCCGAATCGAAAAGCGCCGGACAGCCGTGGGTCGTGGTGTCGTATGCGCTTTCGCCAGGGGGTACGAAATTAGCCGAGGTGGAGCGAAATGCTTCCAGTTCCCACGGAATAGAGTGGATTGCGATCAGGGATATCGGGAGCAACCATGTAAAGGTGGTATTCAAGGGACGCGGAATCGGGACCGTACTGTGGCGAAATTCGAGAACCATACTGTTCTCTGAATACGGCTCCGTAAACGAAATTCAATGGGAGAATATTCTGAGTCATGCGCGGGGGATTCTGCTTCAGAGCAAGCATCCGCTTAATTTTTCGGCGTACGACCGACGTAGGGGCCTGCTGGCGTATTCGTATGCCGTTCCCTGGCGCTGGCGCGGAAGAAATTCCGTTCGCGTCAAGGGCGGGATGACGACGCTTGAACTCATTTCGCCGAGGTGGGCTCGATGGCCGGTGGTCGAACGGGTTGGGGCGGTCAGGCTAGTGCGCGAGTCGCCAGGATATTCGGCAAAGACAATTGATTTTTCCATGACCCGGTTCAAGCTCGCGCCGCAGCTCATATGGAACCGTGGACGGCTTCTGGGTCTGGTGTCATCACTGCAATCCATTCGCACTAAACTGTACGATATAGAGTCCGGAGCGAGAATTCATCGCCACATCCCGCTATTCAGAATTGACTCGATGTTCTCGTCGCCGCGCGGTCGACTCCTGCTGATATCGAACCGCATTGATCGGAATCTATCCAGCAAGAGGCAATGCGGTTGTGTCGGCTCCTTGAAGGCCTTTGTATTGCGTTCGCGCGGCGGGGTGAGAGAGGCATCGGCGTTGACCGCCCGGAGATTCATCCGAGACGTGGGGGGAGTGTGGTTCTCGGGAGGCGATCGGGTGTTTATCGACTCGCTGGGATTTAAAAGACCTGGAGGTGCAAACTATTGGCGCATCGATGAGGTGGATACGAAGACTGATACGCTCATGAGGGTGCTTCGTTGGCCGCATGGTGATCTTGGGGGTTATGGGCGCGCGTGCCAATTTAACACAGATAGGACACGGGCCGTCTGTATTGCACAAACCCTGAGAGATCCGCCTAGACTCGTGGAGATAAATCTACATTCTGGAGAGATGACAAGTCTCGGAAAATTGGACCCACGGGAGCACAGACTCAATTTTGGATTCAAAACCGTCAGGGTCCCGTCGAGCTTCGGAACGTACAGTACGGCATTTCTCGCGGTGCCGTCCGGATCTGAGGGACGGTCCGTACCATTGGCGGTCATGGCATATGGATTTTCCGAGAGCTACTCGAGGTACGCGCAGTGGATTACGTCATACCCCGTTGAGAGACTCGTGCACGCAGGAATCGCGGTGATGCTGGTCACCTGGGCGAACATTGACGACAGGGGTTTCGGGAATTTCATGGCCTCCAAGCGCGCACAGGAGAGTGCTGTATCGACGTTCGCGCACGCGATCCCAGCGGCGGAATCCGTCGGAGTGCACGTGAGTAGGGCGATGGTGATGGGATGGAGTTTCGGCGGCATGTTCGCGGCAGATGCCATAGAGCGGCTGCATCAGTATGTGGCCGCAGAAGTCGGAGATCCGGCAGATTACAACGTCACTGAGTATGCTCTTGGGGGATCTCTTTGGAGGCGAGAGTCGTCGATCTTCTTCGGTGGGGCGCCCGTAGGGAAGAATATCAGGCGCTATGAATACTTTGATCCAGCCGGAAGCGGGAAACCGGCGAATGGACCGGTATTGTTGGAGTTCGTGAGTAGAAACCCGGATGCAGGGCAGCTGCTTGAAGAATGGAAGGCCACTGGCACGACCGTAGAGGCATTCGCGTATCGACGAAGCGTTCATTGGCTCAGTGTGCCTGCGGAGGCAAGAATCTCAAGGAAGCGAAACCTCTATTGGGCGGAGTTGAACTTACTGGGGCCGAGTGCCGTATCACGCGCACAACTGAATAGCGTTGGACTGTCAATTCCAAAAGAGGGCGGCGGTTCCGCGGTGGCCGAATAGCGATGGGGCGAGCCGCCGACGGCTGAGGGTGGGCCGCCATGCGTCCGATTGGACCGCTATGCGCTATGTTGGAGATTTCTGATGTCCTGTCCTGTCAAAACGCGCCTGATTCGGGTTCGGCCTATCACACGGGTCCCGAGGACCATGTTTGTGACCAAATTTCGGCACTGATGGCTGCGCAGAGCGGAAGAATCTGGTGGGCCCCAAGAGCCGACTGGCTGTTTTGAATGGTCGTGATGAGTGATGGGTCGAGTAGACCCTGAGCTCGGAGGGTGCCGTTATGGAGAACATCATGCACAAAGGGCAGGCTGCGCTGAAGTATTCCGGTGAGGCTGTGTGTCGTTTCGCCTTTTGCTTCGCGATTAAGGAGGGCTTTCGGCAAGACGTTGGCGAATGCGCGTCGAGCAAGTCCACGCGTCTGGCCGCTATGCAGCAGGGTATAGATTGGGATTCGAAGGATCAACTCGATTAGGGGTTGGGAAAGTAGTGGATGACGAGTCATGGAGTCGAGTGATCCCGGAATGCCATGATGACGGTGGAGAACTTCCGAGAGCAATCCGATTTGCTCACGCTTGCCGGGTGGTGAGTCGAGGAGTTGAGCCAGCCAGGGATGGACGAATGATTGGCATTCGTCAGGTGGTGCATCGCGGAATGCCCGGCACTCGATTGATCGATGGGCGGCGACGCGTAGGATGTGGATAATTGCGTTGTAGAGAAGAATTGGAATGCACGTTCCAGTCAATCTAGAGGTGTCTAAGGCGATAGATAGAGCATTTTGGTTCAGGCCGTAAGATTCCACGAAGTCTATGAGCCCATAGTTGCTTCGATACGCGATGAATAGGTGGTCTCCGCCTTCGCCGGTCCATATTGAATCAAAGTGGTATAACGACTGAAGATAGGCGAGATAGGAGGACTCCACGGGATACAAGAGTGACTGAACATACGGCTTCGCGCCGAAAGGGATGTTAAAAAGCGAATGATCCAGTGTGTAGCTCGAAAAACCCCATGGACATTCGACGAGCGGTGCGGCGGAGACCTGGGATGCGAGTCTTGCGTACGCGCGCTCATCCTCTGCAGGGCCTTCTGCGAATCGGTTGATGCAGAGGACGCTGGGTCTAGGGTTGCTGCGAGTGAGCAGTGCGAGAATTAACGATGAGTCGAATCCACCGGATAGGTGATGAACGATCGATTCATGAGCCTGAGCCCATGCCTGAATGCACGAGCGAGTCGTCTCGCGGAGTTCTTCGCAAATCGTCGCAATTGAGTTTCCCGATGTGTTGATCACAAAGTTCGCGGGGTTCCAGATCATTTCAATCTGAGGATCTCTCTCCCGGGTGACGAGAGCTTCCCCGGCCAGGAGTTCTTGGACACCCAATAGGCCGGTTTCTCGGATCGGCAGCTGAGAGTCTTGGAGAAAGCGCGAGAAATAATGCCAGTTGATGCGAGGGCACGCGGGGAGTCGCGATTCGCGGCGCCAGATCGAGCTGGAAAAGATATGGCGGGCATCGGAAGTCGCCAGGGTGACTCCGTCTATGCTGGAGTAATAGCAGGGAAGGGCCCCTGAGCAATCGCGGAGTACGCACCATTGGCCGGATCCCGGTTGCGAGTGCAGCGCTATAAATCCTCCCCAATAGTTGCGGGTCAAGGTGTCGGCAACATGAGGGGATGATGTGCAAAGATCAGGATCATTGGCGAGTTCTTCTGGCATCAACTGGCGAGTCGAACTGCGACGAAATATGGTCCCAAAGAGGATGCCCGTGTTGTTCGGGAGAACGTATGTCCGGATGCAGCGGGTTGCAGTCGGCCTTCTGTAGACCACCAGACCGGGGCGCTCCATCTCCGTAATCCATGTCGTGCGTGAAAATTGCTTCAGGAGCTGAAGAGCATTCTGGGTCTGCGCGGAATTCAGCGGGTTCCATAGGAATGCAATGTAGGGGAATTCCATCGCGGCTGGTCAAATGACCATGATTGGAACAAAGAGGCGGATTCGATCTAGGCGATCATTGAGAACTTTGGATTTGTGCTGAACCCAACAGTGTGCGATGAATGGGTCCTCTCTGACGCCAAAGAACCAATCTGCTCTAATTCGAAAGCTTCCAAGAAGGAGCATCAGAGCAAGGGAGTCATACAGACAGAGGTAATTCCGCGGATACCACGGTCTGAAATGTAGGAGTGAGGAGGTAATGGACTCGACCTCCCATGGGGGTGGATCGGATAAGTCAGGTTGTGGATGCGTCTTGCTGGCGCGAATGCGGTCAGCAATCCGCCACAGGGGGGTCCATCGGAGGGCGATGTCTGCACGAAGCATTGCCCGGACTGCCCGGAGACCATGTTTCGGTGTCCGGCGGTCTGTCGTCGCGCGGTTCGAATAATCTAATTCAAAGCAGGCGGCGGCGGGCAGTGGCGGCCGGGGTCCTTCGAGCCGCGCCGCATGACACAAGAGTCCTGCTTGCAGTAGCTCATCTGCCACATCCGTGGACGAGTCATCGTGCACACCGAGACAGTCGTTTGTGTGGTGGTCCGGGTGCGAACCGCTGAACATCGGGGCAATATGTTGCAACCGGGCGGCAGGTACAGCGATATAGCGATCGCATTTCAAGTCGAGAAAGATGTAGCGCCGTCCTGTGGCGCATGCAAAGACGTCCGGCGCGAGATCGTACATGGCGTGAATTTCCCTTGTCGAGCCTTCAGGAGAAGGCGGTGTGCGGCTGACGCCGCACACCGCTGGTTCCGTTAGCGCGGATCGAATCCGACGATGGCTCCTTGTTCCGTTGCGGATCCGGGAGTTCCCTTCGTCTCCGTCGATACATGGCCTAGGTTCTGCATGGTCGTTCTCCTGATTGCGTGAATGGACTGTCGTATCACCCGCGGACCGGCGCCTGGTCTGTGGTGACGAAATTACGCAATTCCTATAAGGGTGGTTTGTCAAGAGGCGATTTGACGAGTTCGACCCTGCGTTCAACGAGTTCGTCCCAGGGCGGTGCGTGTCGCAGAATTTGCCGAGGGGTCGTGGGCACGCGGTTCCTGCGGAGGTGAAAAATATTTATTTCGAATAATCAGTTACTTAGCGGCGCCGCCGATCGCCGCCGTGCGGTGAAAAGTGTTCAATCTTGAGGACTATAACCAACAAACTTTGACGGCTGACCGTGTGCTTCCGGGATTTCGGTTCAGGCGTCGTAGGTTGGGAAAAGTTTGGGAAAATTCGACGGTTGCGAGTGCAAAGGTTGGGGATCGGAATGGGGCTGCTCTGGTCGAGCGCAGAGGTGTGAGCAACGGAAGAAACTAACTCCGGGAGACGGTGTTGCATCGTGTCAAGTGGCGGAGTAATTTATTTTTTGGGAAGAGAGGCGGTCGTCGTCTGTTCGTGTTGGCGACAGATGTGCGGCGAAGAGGAGCTTGTCGGAGTGCGCGCACGCGATCGGCCTGAGATTGGACGGGGCGCGCAAAGGGGGCGGCATGGGGACCAGGCGCGCTCGATTGGGATCGGATCATCGGTCATCAGCGCTGTTGCATGTCATTCTGCACGGCTGTCGTTCCGGTCCGCTTGTCCGGGATGAGGTCGATTGGCGCAAGATGACGGAGAGTATCGATTCGATGCTGTTCTGGTGCGGGGGTCGGGTGTTCGCCTGTCGCTGCGAAGCGGACCGCGTCGAGTTCGCCATTGAAGCGGCGCAAGTTCCGATTGGACGCATGTTCCGCTACGTCACCGTGCCGTATGCGCTGCATTTCAACCGGTCACGGCGCAGTACTGGTCCGGTATTCAAGCGGCTGCGTACTTTTCGCATTCGCGACGCCTTTCGAACGGAATTGGTACTGTGGTTGCATCGTCCGCTGAACGGAGCGGGCTGGACCGGGGATGCGGCCTATCAGGAGCCGGCTCGGTTTCCGTGGGTCGATGTTCGCGCGGTGCTGGATCATCTCGGATGCGGCCCTGGTGCGGTGCGCGAATACCGACTGCTCAGAGCACGGGGCGTGGACGGTGAATTGGCGCAGGCCTTTGCTTCGCCGAGCGGTGCGATACCGGGGATTCGCGAGGTGTTCTGTCAGGCGCGTGCGTTGCGTAAACGGCAGCAGCAGGCGCTGCTACGGTCCGTCGTCTGGCTCGTTGCGCGCCATGTTGGGCTTCCGGCCGAGCAGATGGCGCAGCGGTCCCGGGCCCGCAGGGTCTGCCGGGCGCGAGCGCTGGTCACGTTGGCCGCGGTGCGATGCGGCGTGTCTCTGAAGTCGATAGGCGAATTGCTCGCCCGGGATGAGAGCACTCTGCAGGGCACTGTCTTGACGCTGCGGGCGCGCGATCCGCGCGGGCTGTCGACTGCGGCCGAGGCGATTCTGGCGGAAGTTCGAGCACGCCGGGAGACGGACTTGAATGCGGTGGGTAGCGCTGAGAAGGAGGGCAAGGAGGGCCCGGAGAAGAATGAGATGGAGAGCGACGCGGATGGGACCGAGCGCATTGAGCCGCTCGATCTCGTGCGGACCAAGGGTGGCCGGTGACCTACGAGTCCCGCCGGCACCGGTGGCGGCGGGCAATTGGGCTGCTGCGTGGCGAGGTGACGCCGTATGTGGCGCTGCGGCTCACGGAAGTGCTGCTGCTGGTGCTGTTCGGGGCCGCCATGAACGCATTGGCACCTTTGGCGATGAAATGGATCATCGACGGCTTGAGCGGGCAGGGTCGGTTTCCGCTCGGCGCCGGTGTGCTCGTGGGGTTCTATGCGGTGAGCCAGTGGCTCGGTCGTTCGAGTGTGGAATTGCGCACGCTGCGGTACGCCAGGGCGGAGCGGCGAGTGTTGCGGACGCTCAACGAACGGCTGTTTTCGCATGTGCTGCGTCTGCCGTTGCGCTATCACCTCACTCAGCAGACCGGCGCGGTCAGCCAGACCATCGACAATGGACTCGAAGGGGTACGGTTGATCCTGCATCACCTAGTGTTCACCGTGCTGCCGGTGTGCGCGGAGATGCTGCTCTCGGCCTATGTGCTTGGTCGACTGCGCCAGCCGGTCTTCCTCGTACTCTTTTGCGGCGCGGCGCTCTGCTACGCCGTCATATTCGGACGCTCCGCGCGACGCATCGGTGACAGTGCCCGCGACGCGGCGGCGACCCGGGTGGCGGCAGGGGCCGTCATGACGGATGGGCTGCTGAATTTCGAGACGGTGAAGGCGTTCGCCGCGGAGCGGCTAGTGACGGGCAAGGCCGGGCGGGCGCTCGAGCGAAGCGAGGCGGCGTGGGTGCACTTCTATCGGCGCTATGCGCGCAACGGGCTGGCGGTGGCGGCGGTGTTCACGCTGTTTCTGGCGGCGACTCTGATCTGTGCGGTGCATGCGGTGCGCACCCGATCCCTCACGGTCGGGGGCTTCGTGCTCGTCAACACCTACATGCTGCAGCTGGTGCGGCCGGCCGAGATGCTCGGCTTCGCCGTGCAGGGTTTTGCGCAGGGCGCAGCATTGCTCGAGAAGGCGATGGCGCTGCTGACGGTCGCGCCGGAACCGGCAGCCGGTGTGTCGCTGCCGGATACGCTGCAGGGGACGCTGGAGTTCGATCGGGTGACGCTGCGCTACGCCCCCGGACGGGCGGCGCTTGAGGCCGTGAGCTTCACGGTCGCCGCCGGTTCGACGCTCGGCATCGTCGGCCAGAGCGGCTCGGGGAAGTCTTCCATCGTGAGGCTGTTGCTGCGGCTGATCGATCCGGAGAGTGGCGAGGTCCGCCTCGGCGGATTCGTGCTGAGCGGGGTCGCGCCACAGGCACTGCGCAGTGCGATCGCCGTGGTGCCTCAGGACGTCGTGCTGTTCGATGACTCGATCGAATTCAACATCGCGGTCGCAAAGCCGCGGGCGAGCCGGGAGGAGGTGCACGAGGCGGCGCGCATTGCGCAGCTCGAGGAATTTGTCGGCGCGCTGCCGGAGGGATACGACACGGTCGTTGGCGAGCGAGGTGTACGGCTGTCGGGTGGAGAGCGTCAACGGATTGCGATCGCGCGGGCGGCGCTGCGCCGCCCGCTCGTCTATGTCTTTGACGAGGCGACTGCGGCGCTCGACAGCCGGACCGAGCAGGCGGTCCTGGCCAGCCTGCGTGCGATGGCTGGAGCGGCCACCACGGTGCTGATCGCACACCGCCTGGCGAGCGTCGTGCACGCCGAGTGCATCCTGGTGCTGCACGCCGGGAGGGTCGTCGAGTGCGGCCGCCACGAGGCGTTGCTGCAGGCGGGAGGGCGGTACGCGGCGTTGTGGGCGGCGCAGCACCCGGGTACTGCGGCCGCCTGAGGCGCACGCAGCGGGCTTCGAGCCCATCGGGTGCCATTTCTACTCATGGATGCCGGCAAGAGCGCTGTCGGGCACGGGGCGGCCGTGGTACAGGTGTACACGAGGCATGCGGAGCCCGCGCAACGGGTCTGGCGGGACAGGGGAAGCACATGCAGCAGGGCACGGAATCGGAACGGACCGAACCGTATTGGCTGGCGCACCATGTGCATCTGGCCATGTGCGGCCATCATGCGGTCCTGATGGATCTGCGGCGCAACCGCTACCTCGCGGTGCAGCCGGCGATGCGCCTCTCGGGGTGGATCGGGGCGTGGCCGCTGCCGGCCCCGGCGACGCTCGGGTCTCCTCCGGCGGTTCTCGGTCGGCTGATCGAGCACGGGATGCTGGTGTGCGAGCGCGGCGCGGGTCATGCCGCGACGCCGATCTCGATCGAATCGCCGCAGCGCACGCTGCTCGAATTCGATTTCGATGCGCCGCCGCGGCCGAACGGGCGCGACCTTCGCCGTGCGGCCTGGGCTTGTGCGGCGGCGGCGAGCGCGCTGAGGCTTCGGCCGATGTACGCGGTGCTCGAGCAGACCCGCCGGCAACGCCCGGCCGACTCCCCGCCCGGTACACGGTTTGATGTCGGGTACGCGCAGGCGCTGGTGCGCCGATTCGTGCATCTGCGACCCTGGTTCTACAGCGCACGCGGCGCCTGTCTGCTCGACTCGCTGGCGCTCGTGACCTTCCTCGCGCAATACGGCCTGCACCCGCACTGGGTCTTCGGTGTGCGCACCGCGCCGTTTCATGCGCATTGCTGGGTACAGTACGGGGCGGTCCTCTTCAATGACGCGCCGGACCGCGTGCGCCAGTATTCACCCATTCTGAGCATCTGACCGTGTTCCGGTATCTGGTGTTCATCTGGGACGATCGAGAGGTAGTGGCGCGTACGCAGGCGCAGGGTCTGCTCGCCGGGCCGCAGCGAGCGGCTGAGGAGTGGCGAACGGTCAGCCGGGGTGCGGGCTTCGAAGTGCGCTGCGTCGGCGAGTGGCAAGCCGGCAATGCGGCGCGGCCCCTCGCGGGCGGGCAGGGTGTGGTACTCGGGGCCGTATTCAGGTCCGACGGCGAGGGCGTGTCCCGACCGGCACCGGCGGCGTTCGACGACGCGGAGAGCCACGCAATGACAGCCTCCGAGGGTCGCCGTCTCCTGGAGCGCTATTGGGGCCGATACGTTGCGGTGCTCCGTGAGCCGGACTCGGGCAGCGTCTGTGTTCTGCGAGATCCATCGGCGGGGTTGCCGTGCTACACCACCCGACTCGGCGCGATCGACGTGTATTGCTCCTGCATCCGCGACGTGCTGCCGATGCGCAGCGAACCGTTTCGGGCGGACTGGGCGTATGTGGCCGCCTGTTTGAGCTTGGTGCGCGAGCACAGCCGGCGCACCGGCCTCGAGGGTGTCTCGCAGCTGGTCGGGGGGGAGTGCGCGCGCCATCATGGCGGCTCGGTCCTGAGGACCTGTCACTGGGATCCGCTCGAGATCGCGGCGGCCGCGCCGATCGAAGGACCCGGGGCCGCCGAGCGGCTCGGTCGCTGCACCCGGGAAGTGGTTCGCGCCTGGGGCGCGTGCTTCGAGAGTGTGTTGATCTCTCTCTCGGGCGGGCTCGATTCCTCCATCGTACTCGCATCGCTCGCTGGCGCTGCGGTACCTCGGCTGGAGTGCTTCCACTATTATCCGCCGCCGCACACCGACCTCGACGAGCGGCGCTATGCACGCCTCGCGGCCGAGTCGGCCGGCCTCGGTCTGATCGAGCGCATCCGGCCACTCGGGGTCGATCTCGGCCCATTGCGCGCGCTCGCCCCGAGCGCCGAGCCCACCAATTATCTGTTCTATCTGGAACACAGTCGCCGTGAGGCCGCGCTCGCCGCTGAGCGTGATACATCTGCGCTGTTCATCGGCTACGGCGGAGATCAACTTTTCTATCAGGAACGTGCCGAGTGGGCGCCGGCGGAACTGCTGCATCGGCGCGGACCGAGCCCGCGGGTGCTGCGTGCGCTGCTGGATGCGGCGCGCGTCGATGATGTGTCGCTCTGGCGCGTGTTGGCCGCAACGGTGCGCGAGGTATTCGGTGCGCAGCGCTGGAGCCCGCTCAGCGAGGCGGGGCGCGAGCGGCCGCTGCTCGCGCCTGCGGTGTTGCACGAGGCGCTCGGCGCGGCGGCCTGTTTGCATCCGCTTGCGCATCGACATACCGAGGTGCCGAGTGCCAAGCGTTGGCACGCCCACCAGGTGCTCGCGCCGTTCGATGCGTACGATCCTTTCGCGGCGCTCGGCGATGCGGATCGGATCGCGCCATTGTTGTCGCAGCCGTTGATTGAAGTGTGTCTGCGGATCGCCCCCGCGGCGCATACCGCCGGCGGATGGGGTAGGGCGCTCGTACGGCAAGCGTTTCACGACGTGCTGCCGGCGCCGATCCGCAATCGGCGCGACAAGGGCGGCATCGAGGCACACGCGCGCGTGACCGTGGAGCGCAACCGGACGCTGTTGCGCGAGCTGCTGCTCGAGGGCGAGCTGGTGCGCGCCGGTCTGTTGCTGCGCGCGCCGCTCGAGCGGGCGCTCGCTGGTCGGGCGGAAATCAAGACTCAGTCCGGAGAGTTGCTCGAGTACGCCAGCATGGAAGCGTGGCTGCAGTGTTGGCGACGACAAGGCTCGTCATGAGTGGCCAACATGTGGCACACTGCCGTGCAGGCAGCAGGGACCATGGACCATAACCAGCAATCCTCCAGAGAGGGGACACAGGAGCGTGGCACGGCGCGTCGGATGCGTCGGGCGGCAATGATCGCGGTGGCAGCGATCCCATTGGCCGGTCC
>JAPTUI010000473.1 GCA_028067895.1 Pseudomonadota bacterium
ATCAGCGCGGTGGCGCACGGCCTGCCGGCGCAGCCCGCTGGCACGTACGTCCGCATCCGGGCTCAGTCCATAGGTCAGCACGTGCCGGCCGACGCGCGGCAGGATCGCGCGCACGTGCTCGCAATCCAGGCACAGCACCGCCAGCCCGTAGAACGGCAGGTTGTGCAGGAAGTCGACGAAGCTCTGCGCCAGACGCGCGAAATCCCCGCCGTGGGTGGCGAGGTGATCGTTGTCGATGTTGGTCACGACGGCGAGCACCGGCTGCAGATGCATGAAGGATGCGTCGCTCTCGTCCGCCTCGGCCACCAGGTAGCGACCCGAGCCGAGCCGCGCGTGACTGCCGGCGCTCTTCAGGCGCCCGCCGATGACGAAGGTCGGATCCTCCCCGCCCTCGGCGAGGATGCTGGCGATCAGACTCGTGGTGGTGGTTTTGCCGTGCGTCCCGGCGACTGCGATCGCGTAGCGGAAGCGCATCAGCTCCCCGAGCATCTCGGCACGCGAGACCACCGGAATGCGCTCAGCGAGCGCCGCAGCGACTTCGGGGTTTTCGCGCGGCACGGCGCCCGAGACCACCAGCACGTCCGCACCGGCGATGTTGGCCGCCGCGTGGCCTAAGGTGATGCGCGCCCCGAGCGCGGTCAGCCGCTCGGTCACCGCGCCGCCGCGCAGGTCCGAGCCCTGCACCCGGTAGCCGAGATTCAGCAGCACCTCGGCGATGCCGCTCATGCCGCTGCCGCCGATGCCGACGAAGTGGATCGTGTCGATGCGCCGCATGCGGTCCATGCCGCGCTCGCGCACCGCCGCTGCCGGTCCGCTCATGCGGCCCTCCCGAGATAGCGCAGGCAGCTCGCGGCGAGCGCCTCGGTGGCATCGGGACGGGCGAGTGCACGGGCGCGCTCGGCCATCTCGATGAGTCGATTTCGCTCGGCGCAGAGCCGCGCGAGCTGCGCGGCGAGCCGCTCAGCCGTCAGTTCGCGCTCCGGCAGCAGCACCGCGGCGCCCTGGCGCACCAGCAGCTCGGCGTTGCGCGTCTGGTGATCGTCGACGGCCGCCGGGAACGGCACCAACACCGCGGCGAGGCCGGCCGCGGCGAGTTCCGCGACCGTGAGCGCTCCGGACCGGCAGATCACCAGATCCGCCCAGGCATAGGCCTCGGCCATATCGGCGATGAACGGCTGGACGTCGGCTGCGACGCCGGCGGCGGCATAACTGTCCCGGCAGGCCTCGATCCAGCGTTCACCGGCCTGGTGACGCACTTCAATCGCGCCACTCGCCGCGGCGAGCGCGAGCGCCTGCGGCACGACGGTGTTCAACCGCACCGCGCCCTGGCTGCCGCCGATGACCAGGACCCGCGTGGCCGGGCCGCGACCGGCGAGCCGCTCGCGCGGCGATGCGAGTGCGGCAATCTCCTGGCGCACCGGGTTGCCGATGGTCCGCGCCCGTACACTCGGTCCGAAGCTGCCGGGGAACGCCTCGAGCACCTCGCGCGCGAGCGGCGCGAGCGCCCGGTTGGTGAAACCCGCCACGGCGTTCTGTTCGTGGATCAGCAACGGGCGGCGTGTCAGCCACGCAGCGATGCCGCCGGGGCCGGTGACGAACCCACCGAGGCCCACGACCACGCGCGGGCGGCGGCGGCGCATCACGCCGAGGGCCTGCCAGAGCGCCACGGCGAGACGCCAGGGCGCCGCGAGGCGTGTCTTCCAACCCTTGCCGCGCAGCCCGCCCACGGACAGCCACTCGATGTCGATCCCCTCTGCCGGCACCAGACGCGCCTCGATGCCGCGACGCGTGCCGAGCCACACCACCTCGACCGAGCCGGCGCGCAGCGCGCGCGCGAGCGCGAGTGCCGGGAACACGTGCCCGCCGGTGCCGCCCGCCATGATGAGGATGGGACCCTTCACGCCGGCTCCTCGGCGCGCCGCCGGGCCGCCCCGCGGCTCTCGATGAGCGTCTCGTGATAGATGCGCAGCAGCAGCCCCACCCACACCAGCGTCATGATCATGCTGGAGCGTCCGTAGCTCATCATCGGCAGGGTCAGTCCCTTGGTCGGCAGGACCCCCATGTTCACCCCGATGTTGATGAAGGTCTGCATGCCGAGCCAGAGCCCGAATCCCGCGGCGAGCAGCCGCTGGAACGTCAGACCGGCCCGCCCGGCCATCGAGGCGATGTGGAAAGCCCGCCAGACGAGCCCGACGAACAGGCCGATCGTCAGCAGCACCCCGGCGAGGCCGAGCTCCTCGGCGAGCACGGCGAACAGGAAGTCGGTATGCGCCTCGGGCAGGTAGAACAGCTTCTGCACGCTGTTGCCGAGCCCGACGCCGAACCACTTGCCGCGGCCGATCGCGATCAGCGACTGCGTCAGCTGAAAGCCGCTGCCGTAGGGCGCGGCCCAGGGGTTGATGAATCCGGTGATGCGCCGCAGCCGATACGCCGAGGTGACCGCGAGCACCCCGAAGGCGAGCGCCGCGACGAGCGTGAGTATCACCACGTAGCGCAGGCGCGCGCCGGCGAGAAACAGCATGCCGAAGCCGGCCGCGAACATCACGGTCGCGGCGCCGAAGTCCGGCTCCCCGAGCAGCAGCGCCGCGATCAGCGCCAGCAAGGCGAGCGGTTTGACGAGGCCGGCGAAACTCTCGCGCAGCTCGTCCTGACGGCGCGCGGCGTAGCTGGCGATGTACACCAGCACCAGGACCCGGGCGAGCTCGGAGATCTGGAAGCTCAACCCGGCGAGGTGCAGCCAGCGCCGCCCGCCGTTGACGCGCAGGCCGAGCCCCGGCACCAGCACCGCCAGCAGCAACACGATCGCGGCGATCATCAGCCACGGCGAGAGCCGCTCGAGCCGCTCACACTTGAAAGTGAACACGAAGACCGCGCCGGCCACCCCGATCGCCACGGCGATCAGCTGGTGCTCGAGGAAGAAGAACGGCTGGCCGGTGTACTGCGCGGCGATCGAAATCGACGCCGAGGTCATCATGATCAGCCCGAACAGCACGATGGCGAGCACCAGCGCGAGGGTGACGGTGTCGAGGTAGATGACCCGGGCGCGTCCGCTCGAGCGCGCGAAGGACATCGGGTTGCGTTCCACGGCGCTCATGAGCCGAGAGCCTCCACCGCCGCGGCGAACGCCTCGCCGCGGTGCGCGTAATCGCGAAACATGTCGAGGCTGGCACAGGCCGGGGACAGCAGCACCGTATCGCCCGCATGCGCCGCGCGCGCCGCGGCACGCACCGCCGCGTCCATCGAATCGCAGGTCTCGAGCGGACACACGCCCTGAAGCGCACGCGCGAGCTGCGGCGCATCCCGCCCGATCAGCACCCCGTGACGGGTCTTGCCGCGCAGCGCCGCGGCGAGCGGCGTGAAGTCCTGATTCTTGCCCTCGCCGCCGGCAATCAGCACCAGCGGACCGTCGAGTCCGCCCACCGCCGCCAGCGTCGCCCCCACGTTGGTGCCCTTGG
>JAPTUI010000217.1 GCA_028067895.1 Pseudomonadota bacterium
CTCGCGCGCCGCGGCGGCATCACTCGCGGCGTTGTCGCCATCCGAAGCGTAATAGACGTACACGTTGTATTGCTGCGCAGCGAAGCGCTCGGCAATGAGCTCATTCACCTTGCCGAAGCCCTTCGAGGTCACCGTGCCGCCGGTGCCGCTCACCTGAAAGAACTCCGATTCGGTGAACTCCCAGGCCTCGGTGGTGTGCGCAACGAACACCGTCTCGAGCATCCGGTATTGGCGGCGCAGTCCCTGCACCGTCCAGAAAAAGAAGGATTTGGCGAGCTGACGGTCGCGCTCGGACATGCTGCCCGAGACATCGAGCAGAAAGAACACCGCTGCCCGCACCGCCGGACGCCGCCGCCGAGCCAACTGGCGAAAGCGCAGATCCTCGTCCGTGAACGTCGGCACCGCTCCGGGGACACCGCGGCGCTTGACCAACTCCTTGAACGAGCGCCGCCGATCGAGCCGGGAACGCGCGCCGCGCCGATCCCATCCCTCGCGGGTCCATTCGGTCTCCTCCGAGAGTCCGGCCCGGAGCTTCAGATTCGGCAGACGCATCTCCTCCCAGAGCCACTCGACGAGGTCCTCGACCTTCAACTCGAGCAGCAGCTGCACCTCACCGTCTTCCTCGCCGCCCGGGCCCTTGCCCGACGGCGCGGGGCGGTGCGCCGGATCGGCGAAGACGTCGCCCGGCTTGGCTGCGCCCTGCCCGACGCTCTGCTGCTCGGCGCTGCGGCGCAGCCGGAAGCGGTGGTGCTCGAGCAGCGTCACCGGCACGCGCACGGTACGCGCGCCACCGCTGATGAGATCCCCGGCAGCCACGAGCTGCGGCAGATGGCGGCGCACCGCATCGCGCACCTTGGCATCGTGACGCAGCCAGTCGCGCGCCCCACGCGAGAACAACTCGTACCACTTCGCTGCGCTGAAGGGAGACTCGCCGCCGGCCGGTTCGTTCATGTCCGCTACTCCTGCGCGAGCAGCGTCGTGACGTAACTGAGCGCTTCCTTGGCACTGTGCTCGTCGTACCCGTACTCGCTGATCAGCCGCTGCTGCACCACCGAGATCTTCTGGCGCGCCTCCTCGTCCGGGCGGGCGCTCGAGGTCACCAGCCTGAGCACGTCGCGCCGCTCCTCGAACAGGTACTGCTCGATCGCCTCGCGCATGCGGGCATGGCTCGCGAGCTTGAACTTCTCGCCGGTCTTGAACGCCACCATGGCCTTGCGCACCACTTCCTGACGGAAGGAGAGCTTGCCGGAATCCGACACCTTGATCTTCTCCTCCACCGAGCGCAGGAAGCGCTCGTCCGCCGGGCGGCTCTCGCCCGTGATCGGATCGGTGACCTGGCGATGATCGAGCGAGGCCTCGACTTCATCGAGATACTTCTCCAGCAGTTGCTGGGCCTCCTCCTCGAACGAGGCAAACATGGCGCGGTGCACGTCCTCCTTCACCCAGCGGTTGTAGAATTCCTTGCGCGCCGTGACCAGGTGGTCGATCCAGGCTTTCTTGTGCTTGAGTTCCATGCGCGCATCACTCTCGATCGCATCCTTCAGGGCGAGCAGCAGATCCATGCTGGTCAGGCTGCGCGTGGTGCCGCGGGTGATGGCGGTGGAGATCGCGTTGATGATGAAGCGCGGGCTGACCCCGCCGAGCCCTTCATCGGGCGATTCGGAACGCAACCGCGCCGCCTCGCTCTCCGGCACGCCCTCGATCGCCTCGCCGGCGTAAAGGCGCAGCTTCTTGCCCAGA
The DNA here is from genome assembly GCA_028067895.1 of Pseudomonadota bacterium. Classification (GTDB taxonomy): domain Bacteria; phylum Pseudomonadota; class Gammaproteobacteria; order Steroidobacterales; family Steroidobacteraceae; genus 13-2-20CM-66-19. The sequence goes on from JAPTUI010000217.1 coordinate 1,741, forward strand.
TCGAGCCCCTCGCGCTCCGGCACGGCCAGGCGGGTGAGGATTGCAAACACCGCGGCGAGATTCAGCACGTGCGGATCGAGGTGCACGTCGCGAAACGCCGGCGCGGCGCACACCAGCTTACGATAGATGCGCGCCTCATCGTGGTACGAGAGCGCGTACGGCACCTTGATGATCACCATGCGATCGAGCAGCGCCTCGTTCTCCTTTTCCTGCAGGAAGCGATGGAATTCCGCGAGGTTGGTATGCGCGAGCACCGTCTCGTCGAGGTGGATCAGCGGGAAGCGCGCCACCTTCACGTTCTTCTCCTGCGTCAGCGTCAGCAGCAGGTAGAGAAACTCGCGTTTGACCTTGAGGATCTCGATCATCTCGAGCAGCCCGCGGCTCGCCGAGTACACCGCTCCGGACCACGACCAGGCGCGCGAATCCCCCTCGTCGCCGATCTGCGCCACCTTGGCGAGATCGACCGATCCGACCAGGTCGGCGATGTCTGCGGTACTCGGATCGTGCGGGGCATACGTGCCGATGCCGAGCCGCGCCGCCTCGGAGAGGAAGATGCGCTCGACCGGCACGCGCAGAAACTCGCCGTCGAATTCGCGCTCGAGGTAATCGCGCGCCCAGGGCGAGAGCTCCCCGGGGATGCTGACGCCGTAGCGTTCGCGGAACTCTGCGCGCAGACTCGCTGGAATCAGATTCAACGGGTTTTCATGCACCGGGGAGCCGCGCACTGCATAGAGTGCTCCTTCCTCGGTGTGACTGTATTCCTCCAGCCCGCGCTTCAGCAGGATCGCGAGCGTCGACTTTCCCCCGGAGGGCGGCCCGAGCAGGAGCAACAGCCGCCGTCCGACGTCGGAGCCGCCGGCGGCCGCCTTGAAATACTCCGCGACGCGCGCCAGCGATGTGTCGATCCCGAACAACTCCCGGCGAAACAGCTCACCCGCCGGGTCTGCACCGCGCTCATCGGGCGCAACCGTCTCGCCGGCGGCATGCTGCGCGCGCCGGCCATGCCAGCAGAGCATGTCCCAGATGTACTCGTGGCTGGTGCGCACCCGCGCGGAGGGATTCGCCGGCAGGATGTCCGTCAGAAACTGCCCGAACGTGCCCTCCCAGCGCTGGGCACGGTGCGCGCGGCTGAACGAACTGAGCGATTCGATGAATCCGTCGTGATCGATGCAGGCGCGCGGTGGCGCCTGATCAGGATGGTTGGCTCGTGCTCGCATCGCCATGACCTCCCGTTCCGGAAACGGCAGTGGCGGCCGAGAAAGGCGGCTGTGATCCCGCTGCGCAGAGCGGTTGGAGCGCCTCGCTCTGCGAAAGCCGCCGAACTCGCGATCCCGCTGCCCGATGACTATTAAGACGGCGGCCTGAGAATTTTGTTCCGAAAGCGCCGCGCCGATTCATCATCGGCTCGCGGACGAGCGCTGTCGAGCCGAACCCTCCGCGCCGATGCAGCGCGCCGCGCACGGCAGCCCATGGACAGTGCGAGCCGTTTCGAACGCCGATCCGCGCGCATCGCGCCAATTCTGTGAACGGCGACACTGCACGCAGACGCTGCTGCGGGTTTCATGACCATAGAACGTCGTGCATCCGGGCCTCGGGCGGCATCCCGCCCCTGAAGTGCCGGGTTCGGACCGGCGAGGGCGGCGGTACGCCGAGCTTGCGCTCATAATAAAGAGGGAGACGGGTTGTGGCCCATTCAGCTCCGAGTGAGACTCGCGATTCCGCCGGCGACGGCGCCGGCGCGCCTGCGGCCGCCGCTGCGCGCGCGCCGGTCAATCTCGCCGCGCTCACGCATCACGATGATTTCCTACTCGAACTCGGCGAAGTCCTCGGCGGTCGGGCCAGCGTGCATCCGGCGGACTCGCTCGATGCCGCACTGGAGCAGCTCGACGGGGCCCGCGGCGGTCAGGTTCTAGCGATCGATGCGCGTGAAGCCGAGAACGTACGCGCGGACGTCGAGCGAGCCACCTCGCAGAACCCTCATGCCGTCATTCTCGTCTTCACGGCCGGCAGCGCGGAAAAGTCAGTCGCTGCAGCGGTGAAAGGCACTCGGGTGTTCGCCGTGCTGCCGTTGCCGATCGAGCCGGACAAGACCTCCGCCGTCCTCGATGCGGCACTGGCGGACGCGGCTGAAAAGGTTGCGCCGCGCAGCGCTCCGGTCCGTTCCATCCGTCACGCCGCTGAGCCGCCGCGCACGCTCCTGCCGGTCGAGCCCGCTGCGTCCTCTGCCGAGCCGCCGTCCGGTGACGGGCGTAAGCGACTGTGGCTGCCGCTCGGCGCCGGCGTGGTGGTCGTGGCGGTTGCCGCAAGCCTGTTCCTGTTGCCGAAACACCACGTCGCCGCGACGCATCCGGTCCTGCATCGGCCGGTCGCGGCCCCCGCCGCCGCGACCGGCGGGCACTTCGCGGCGCTGCCGCGGCCGGACGTCGACACCTCAATCGTGCGGGGCCGCGTCGAGGATCTGCTCGTCAAGGCGAGCCGCGCCATGTTTGCCCGGCATTTCACCGCACCGAAGGGCGACAATGCGCTGGTCTTTTACCGCTCGGTGTTGGCGGTAGACCCGACCAACGGCGAGGCGCGCGACGGTCTGCGTCGCGTCGGCAACGTCTTGATTTCCCGATTCAAAGACGCCATCAGCCAGGGACATTACAACGTTGCTGCGCTGGCGCTCGCGACGCTGCAGCTGGCGGACCCGACGAACCGTCACGTTCATCCGTTCGGCATCACGCTCTCAAGTGCCGTGGTGAACCAGGCGCTCTCCAGCGGTCAGCTCAGCACTGCACCGGCGCTGATCGCCCAGGCTGCGCGGCGCGGCGTGCCGGCCGCTCAGATCGCCGCCTGGCAGAGCGAGCTGACCGGACTCAAACAGCACAAACGCACCCAGAAGCTGGTCCAGCAGCTTGCCCGGCGCATCGCCGCGCACCGGCTCACCGGACCGGCGAGTGCCACGAACACCCTGGCCAAACTGCGCACCCTGGACGCCAATTCCCCCACCACCGCCAAGGCCGAACAGGCCGTGATCGATGCGCTGCTGACACAGGCACGCCAAGCGGGTCTTGCCGGGCAAGAGGAGGTGCAGAGCCAGTCACTCGCAGCGGCGCAGGCGGTCGGCGCCTCCGCAGCGGCGATCACCGCCGTACAGGAGCAGATCCGATCGGCGCGCTCCCACGCGGTGCGGACCCGGCTGCAGCACTTGCTCGCCGAGGCGCATGCGCGGCTTGATGCGGGCGAACTGCTGCAGCCGGTGAACGACAGCGCTGCGTACTACCTGAACGCGCTGGCCGCGGACCACCCGGGCCCGGCCACCGCGGCGGCGGCGATCCAGATGCACCGTGCGCTCGCCAATGCGCTCCTGCGGCGCGCGGAAGCGGCGGCACGAGCCGGGCAACACGCCGCGGCGCTCACGGATCTGGCCGATGCGCGCCGGTGGGGCGCCGGCCGCGCCGCCCTGAACGCCGCCGCTGCCACGGTCGATGCGTCGCTACCACCTACCGCGGCGCAGCTGGCAGACGTAGCTCGAGCCCTGCGCCGCACGCATTACGTGTCCCCGTCCTATCCGGACCGCGCACTCAGCCGGCACATCTCCGGTGAGGTCACGGTGCAATATGTCGTCGATCCCGCCGGGCGCCCGCGCCATCTGCAGGTCGTGACGGCGAAGCCCGCAACGGTTTTCGATCGCGCCGCGCTCGATGCGATCCGCCGCTGGCGCTACGCGCCGCCGAAGTTCCATGGGCGGCCGGTGTCCGTGCCGGTGCGCACCCTGATCCGCTTCGTACTGCCGCATTAATCAGGAAGCCCCCATGCTATTGTCAGGCGCCGATCGAAACCGCCGGCTTCTCACCGCCGCAGCCGGCATCGTGCTCGCCGCAGTGATGGGCCTAGTGCTGATCGCAGGGTTCAGGCTCGCCACGCAGATCCGCGCCAACGTCGGCACACTGCAGCAGGCAAGCGAGCTGGAAGCCTATCCGTCGGCAATTTCCGAACAGCTGACCGCCCTGCGCCAGCGGCTCGACACGCTCGAGTACACCGGCCATGTGCACGGCGAGCTCGATTCGAGCGTACGCGGCTTCAACCGCGACTTCACCGCCCTGGAGCACCAGAGGGGACTCGATCCGGGTGCGATGCGTACCGCCACCGCGCTGTGGGCCAACTACACCCCAGTGCTCGCCAAGGTGCTCTCGTATCACGGCGAGCCGTATTCCGATACCGCCACGAACAGCTCGCTGTCGCGCAGCGGCAGGGTCTATTACGCTCATGTGCGCCGCGCCGAGTTGTTCGCCCAAGCCAATGCGTCGGCTCTGCACCGGGAGCTCGCCGTGGTCAGTGCCTCGCTGCAGGCGCGCACCGCCGCGGCGGCCTCGCGTCTGCGCTGGCTGCTCTCCGGTGGCGTGCTCGCCGTGCTGCTGCTTGGCCTCGCCGCCGCCTACCTGCAGGTTGCGCGCGGCCGCGGCGAGCGGGCCGCACGCGACGCCCAGGATCAGACCCGCGACATTCTCGCCACGGTGCGCGAAGGCCTGTTCCTGCTCGACGCCGACTACCGCATCGGTGCAGTCTGGTCACAGGCTCTGACGAACATGTTCGGCCGCAGCGATTTTGCCGGATTGACCTTCGAGGAGCTGCTGCGCGACAAGGTGCCGCCCGAGACGCTCAACACCGCCATGAAGTTCATCAAGCTGCTTTGGGGCGAGCGGGCGCATGAGAACCTCATGAAGAGCATCAACCCGCTGGGGCAGCTCGAAGTCACCATGGACAACGGGCGCGGCGGCAAGGAGACTCGTTACCTGCAATTTGACTTTCACCGCGTGATGGGGCCAAAGGGCGTCAAACACGTGCTGTGCGCAGTCGGGGATATCACCTCGAGCGTGATGCTGACACGCGAACTGCACGAGGCGCAGGAGAATGCGCATTCGCAGATCGACATGATGGTCGGAATGCTGCACTCGGACCCGCTGCAGCTCGGCTCGTTCCTCGACAGCGCCTCGGCGGGCCTGAAGCACGTCAATGCGATCTTGAAGGAGCCGGCACGAACACACGCGGAGTTCAGCAAGAAGCTCGCCGGTCTTGCCCGCGAGCTGCACTCGATGAAAGGCGAGGCGTCTGCGCTTAATCTGATGAGCATCGCGCAGCGCGTCCATCACCTGGAGGACATGCTCGCGGAGCTCAAGGCCCGCAGCGAACTCACCGGCAACGACTTCCTGCCGCTCGTGCTGAAGCTCGATGAGTTGCTCGCGCACCTGCGCGGAGTGCGCGAGATGACGCTGAAGCTCTCCTCGCTGCGCGAGCAGCCGCACGCACCGGAAGGTACGCTCAGCACCCCGGCGTTGCGAGTTCCGGCCGCCGGCTCTGAGGAACTCGCTGCAACGCTGCAGTCCCTGGCGCACAAACTGGCGCAGGATCACGGCAAGGACTTCACGCTCGCACTCACCGGTCTGGCGCAATGCCCGCCGGCCTATCTCGGCACGTTGAAAGACTGTCTCATCCAGATGCTGCGCAATGCCGCCGTGCACGGCATCGAGACGGACGACGTCCGCCGCGCCGGTGCAAAGAGCGGCGGCGGTCAGGTGCGCGTGGAATTCCGCCGCGTCGAATCCGGCTATGAGCTGACCTTCGAGGATGACGGCGCAGGTCTCTCGCCGGAGGCGCTCAAGGAGGCCGCCGTACGCAAGAAGCTCCTCAGTGAGGAACAGGCCGCGCAGCTCGACAACCGCGCAGCGCTCGCCCTGATCTTCAAACCCGGCTTCTCAACGCGCAACGAAGTGTCGATGGACGCTGGCCGGGGGGCCGGCATGGACGTGGTCGCCAAGGCGGTGTACGGACTCGGCGGTCGCATCGGCGTGAGCACCAACCCCGGACGCTACACGCGCTTCAAGATCGCACTGCCCGCGGTCGACGAGACGGCGGTGGCGTAGGCGCAGGAATCCCCTCATGGACAGCGCACAGGACACGGGCGAGCGGCGGATGGTCAAGCTGCTGATCGTCGATGACTCGAACATCGTTCGCCGGCGCATCGAGCGCTCGCAGCAGTTCGATGACCTGGAAGTCGTGGGCACCGCAGCCAACGGCATCGAGGCCCTGGAGCTCGCCCGCCGGACCGATCCGGACCTGGTCACCATGGACCTCACCATGCCGCAGATGGACGGCATCGAGTGCATCACGCAGCTGGTCCGATTGAAGCCCGAAGTGCGGATTCTGGTGATCTCGGCCTTGGCGGACAAGGCAACCGCGGTCGAGGCCATGGAGCGCGGAGCGAATGGCTTTCTCAACAAGCCGTTCACCGACCGGCAGCTCAATGAAGCAATCGCCGAATTGATGTACTGACGCGGACCCACCGGCACACAGAGCACGCCCATGTTGCGGGAAGAGGAACTGAAAACATTCGTCGACGGCACCACCCGATACTTCGAGGTGGCCGCGCAGCAGCCGGCGAGCATCGGCTCGCCTTACCTGCTCGAGGGCGAGCCGGCGATGCACGATTACACCGGAATGATCAATGTCTCCGGCAAGCGCGAGGGTGTGGTGTACTTCACCGCCCCACGCGCAATGCTGACGGTCCTGCTGATGAAGATGCAGGAGAGCGATTTCAGTCACGAGAGCATGCGCGATCTGGTCGGCGAAGTGGCCAACACCATCTCCGGCAACGCACGGCGCGATTTTGGGCACGATTTCGTGATTTCCGTGCCGAGCGTCTTCGCCGGAGAAAAGCCGCAGATCAATCAACCGGCGGGGGCGCGCGCCTTCGTCATTCCAATCCACTGGCGCAGTCACTCGGCGAAGCTGGTCGTCTCCCTCACCTGAGCTCGCGGTTCACGCCGGCGCACCATCCTCGGCAAGCAGCCGGTAGCCGAGCCCCGCCTCGGTAAGCAGATAGCGCGGCTTGCGCGGGTCGGCCTCCACCTTGGCGCGCAGATTCATGATGCACACGCGCAATCCGCGCGTATCGCCGAGCCGCTCCGGCCCCCACACCTCGCGGATCAGCTGCTGCTGCGTCACGATGGCCCCGAGATTGCGCGCCAGCGCCTCGAGCACCCGGTACTCGAGGGGGGTGAGGTGGATCGGCCCGTGCGTGCCGCTCGCGGCGCGCATCTGCAGATCGATGCGGACCTCCCCGAGGCGCAGAGGCCCGGTGCGTTCCGAGGCGCGCACGTTGCGCCGCAGCGCCGCGCGGACCCGCGCGAGCAGCTCCGCAGCACTGAATGGCTTGGCGACATAATCGTCCGCCCCCGCGTCGAGCGCGGCGATCTTCTGCTCCTCCTGGGTGCGTGCGGAAAGCACGATGATCGGCACCGGGGACCAGGCGCGAACCCGACGAATGATCGCCAGGCCGTCCGCGTCGGGCAGCCCCAGGTCGAGCAACAGCAGGTCCGGCTTGTGGCTGCGGCTCTCGATCTCCGCGCGCATGGCATTCTCGGCCTCGATGACCCGGTAGTGCTCGGCCTCGAGCAGTACCTTCAGAACGGTGCGGATGGCCGGCTCGTCCTCGACGATGAGCACCTGATGCATCGCCTCGGTCATGTTTCGAGGTCCCGCGCCGGCAGCGTGAACTCGAAGCGTGCGCCGCCGCCTTCCCGACGGCGCGCGAGGATCTCCCCGCCGTGCGCGCTCACGATCGCCCGGCAGATCGCCAGGCCCAGGCCGGCCCCAGCGACCACGCCCTCGCCGCTGCCGCGCTGGAACTTCTCGAACAGCTGCTGCGGATCGCCCGCCGGGAGGCCAGGCCCCTCGTCCTCCACGATAACGCGCACACACGCACCCTCGTTGAGCGCACTCACTGCGGCGCTCGTGCCGGACGGAGTGTACTTGGCGATGTTGTCGAAGAAGTTGACGAACACCTGCACTACCAGACCGGCATCGACGTAGACCGGGACCAGCTCCGGCGGCAGATTCAGCTCCACCGGATGATCGCGCATGCGCTCCTCGAGACGCTTCAGCGCCGCGCCGGCCAGATCCTCCACACTTTGCCAATCACGCCGTAGCGGCACCTGGCCGGACTGGAAGCGCATCAGGTCGAGCACGTTCGAGACCAGTTCGGACATCTCTCGTGCCTTCATCTCGATCGACGCGGCGAGCTGACGGCGCTTGAGCGCATCGAGCGCCTCACCGCGCTCCGTGAGCGTACTGGCGGCCCCGACCATCACCGAGAGCGGCGTGCGCAGGTCGTGGGAAATGGATGCCAGCAGCGTGTTGCGCAGACTCTCGCGCTCCGCCGCGAGGCTCGAAGCCTGAGCCGCATCGGCGAAGCGGGCCCGCTCGAGGGCGAGACCGATCTGACCGGCGAAGGTGTCGAGCAGCTGACTCTGCTCCGGCAGCAGCACGCGGCGTGCGTTTGCAGGCAACACGGCGAGCACGCCGGTGGGGCGGCGCTCGTCCCCGAGCGGCACGTACAGCGCAGGAGTCGCCGGCAAGGTGTCCGAGCCGAGCCCGGCGCGCCGACCGTGATCGTTCACCCACTGGGCGACGGCGAGATCCGCACCGCGCAGTGATTCCGGACTGGGCGCACCGCGCGGCAGATGCAGCTTGCCCTCCAGATCCGGCAGCAGCACCACGGCCCGGCAGTCGAACACCTCCGCGACGTGACGAACCGCGACCGCGGCCATGTTCTGAATACCGCGCGTCACGGCGAGCTCCCGGCTCATCGCATACAGCGCCGCTGTACGACGCTCGCGGGCGCCGGCCACACGCGTCTGCTGGCGCACATTCGCAGTGAGGGTCGCGATGACCAACCCGATCGTCAACATCGCGCCGAAGGTCACGAAGTACTGCGCATCGGACACCGCAATCGTGAAGCGCGGCGGCACGAAGAAGTAATCGAACGCGGTGACGTTGAGCACCGTCGTCAGCGCCGAGGGGCCCCGCCCCAGGCGCAGCCCCGCGACGGTGACCCCGAGCAGATACACCATGGCGAGATTGGACAGCTCGAAATTCGGGTACATGGCGAACGCCAGCGCCGTGCACAGGACGCTGATCGCCCCCGCCCAGCCGTAGCGCTCCCAGGACACCCCGCTCGGGGCCCCCTCGGTCGACATCTGCGCCGAGGGTGCAGGCCGCGCCACCCCGGCACCCGCCGGGGCAACGACGATGACGTCGAAGCCCCGCGCTTGCTTGACCAGCAGACTCGAGGTGGACGGGCGCACCCAGCCCCGCCAGCCGCGCCGCTTCGGGGCCCCGACCAGCACCCGGGTCGCACGCCGGGTCTGCGCGTATTCCAAAAGTGCCGCGGCTGCCGTAGGCCCATCGAGGGTGACAGTTTCCGCACCCAACGACTCCGCCAGACGAAGGACCGCGATGCGCCGGTTGCGTTCCGCATCGGAAAGTCGCAACAGCGCCGGCGTTTCGACGTACACCACGCTCCAACCCGCTGCGAGCGCATCGGACATGCGCTTGCCGGTGCGCACGAGCTGCTCGGCCTGCTCGTCGGGGCCGACGGCGACGAGGATGCGCTCACCGGCGATTCGCCCGCGGCCGCGCTCCGGCTGCAGTTCGCGGGCGGCCGCTTCGACCCGCTCCGCGACGCGGCGCAGGGCGATTTCCCGCAGCGCCATCAGATTGGTGCGGCGGAAGAACCGTTCGGCCGCCGTCGCCACGGCATCGGAGATATAGACCTTACCGGCGTGCAGCCGCGCGAGCAGATCATCGGCCGGCAGATCGATCAGCTCGATCGCATCGGCATCATCGAACACGTGATCCGGCAACGTCTCGCTCTGTCGGACCCCGGTCGTCTGGTAAATCAGGTCGTTTAGACTCTCCAAGTGCTGAACGTTGACCGTCGTCCAGACATTGACACCGGCAGCGAGCAGCTCCTCGATGTCCTGCCAGCGCTTCGGATGACGGGGCTGCGGCACGCCGCCGAGCAGGTTGGAGTGCGCCAGTTCGTCGACGAGCAGGATCTGGGGATGGCGCCCGAGCGCCGCATCGAGATCGAATTCCTGGCGAACGATGCCGCGGTAGCTGACCGGGAGCGTCGGCAGCCGCTCGAGCCCTTCGGCCAGGCGCTCGGTCTCGGTACGCCCGTGCGGCTCGAGGTACCCCACGACCACATCGGTACCGCCGGCCTGCTCGGAGCGTGCCGCCTGCAGCATCGAGTAGGTCTTGCCGACGCCGGCGGAGGCGCCGAAGAAGATACGCAGTCTGCCGCGTCCGGCGCGCGCCTCTTCGGCCTGCACGCGGGCCAGCAGCTCCTGCGGATCGGGCCGCCGTTCGGGCGTCGCCGGTCGGTTCATGGCCACATTATTTCATGGCGTCGAGCGCCAGGTTCAGCTCCAGCACATTGATGCGCGGATCACCGAGCACCCCGAGCTCGCCCCCGCGCGCGTGCGCTGCGATCAACGCTCTGACCTGCGATACGCTCAGACCCCGTGCGCGCGCGACCCGCCCGGCTTGGTAGTACGCAGCCGCCAGGCTGATGTCGGGGTCAAGCCCGCTGCCCGAGGCCGTGACCAGATCGACCGGGATGGGCGCGCGATTGCCCGGGTCAGCGGCACGCAGAGCGGCGATGCGCGCCTTGACGGCGGCGATCAGTGCCGGGTTCGTCGGGCCGAGGTTCGAGCCCCCCGAGGCGAGGCCATTGTAAGGCTGTGGGCTGGTGGCCGACGGCCGGCTCCAGAAATACTGCGGCGCGCTGAACGGCTGACCGATCAGGCGCGAGCCGATCAGCTTTCCGTCGCGCCTGATCAGGCTGCCGTTGGCCTGAGCCGGAAATGCCACCTGCGCCACTCCCGTGACCACCAGCGGATAAATCACTCCGGTGATCACCGTCAGCACCAGCAGCAGCGTGAGTGCGGGACGAAGAATCGTCTTCATGGTGTCTCTCTCAGGTCAGATGCAGCAGCGTCAAACCGATATCGATCAGCTTGATGCCGATGAACGGCACGATGATGCCGCCGACGCCATAGATGAGCAGATTGCGCCGCAACAGCGTGCCAGCGCCGAGCGGGCGGTAGCGAACGCCTTTCAGGGCGAGCGGAATGAGCACGACGATAATGAGCGCATTGAAGATCACGGCCGAGAGAATCGCCGAGAACGGGCTCGTCAAATGCATGATGTTGAGCGCATTGAGCTGTGGGTACGTGGTGGCAAATGCCGCTGGAATAATGGCGAAGTATTTGGCGATGTCGTTGGCGATGCTGAACGTCGTCAGCGATCCACGCGTCATCAGCATCTGCTTGCCCGTCTCCACGACCTCGATGAGCTTGGTCGGGTTCGAGTCCAAATCGACCATGTTGCCCGCTTCCTTGGCGGCCTGCGTGCCGGAGTTCATCGCCACGGCCACGTCGGCCTGGGCGAGTGCCGGTGCGTCGTTGGTCCCATCGCCGGTCATCGCCACCAGGCGACCCTCGGCCTGGTGGGCGCGGATCAGATTGAGTTTCGCCTCTGGGGTTGCCTCGGCGAGAAAGTCATCCACACCCGCCTCCGCGGCTATCGCGGCGGCGGTGAGCGGGTTGTCGCCGGTGATCATGATGGTCTTGATGCCCATCCGACGCAGCTCCCCGAAGCGCTCCTTGATGCCGCCCTTGACGATGTCCTTCAACTCGATCACTCCGAGCACACGCGGCCCGTCGCTCACCAGCAGCGGCGTGCTGCCCCGGCGAGCCACCTCCTGCACCGTGTTGAGCAGCGCCTTCGGAAAGCTCTGACCGGCCGCCTCGATGTGTTTGCGGATGGCATCGACGGCGCCCTTGCGCACTTGGCGCTCCCCGATGTCGACGCCGCTCATGCGGGTGTGCGCCGAAAACGGGACGAACGTGCCGTGCAGCGCCGACAGATCCCGCTCGCGCAGTTTGAAGCGCTGTTTGGCGAGCACGACGATGCTGCGCCCTTCGGGCGTCTCATCGGCGAGCGAAGCGAGTTGGGCGGCGCCGGCGAGCTCCTCCTCGGTCACGCCCGCCGCCGGGATGAACGCAGCGGCCTGGCGGTTGCCGAGCGTGATGGTGCCGGTCTTATCGAGCAGCAGCACGTCGACGTCGCCGGCGGCCTCCACTGCGCGGCCCGAGGTCGCGATCACGTTGGCCTGCATCATGCGGCTCATGCCGGCCACGCCGATCGCCGACAGCAGTCCGCCGATCGTGGTCGGAATCAGACACACCAGCAGCGCGATCAGCGCGGTGATGGTCACGGGACTGCCGAGTCCGCTCGCCTCGACGCTGTATTGCGAGAATGGCAGCAGCGTCGCGGTGGCGAGCAGAAATACCAAGGTGAGCGCCACGAGCAGAATGGTGAGCGCAATTTCGTTCGGCGTCTTCTGCCGCTTGGCGTTCTCGACCATGGCGATCATGCGGTCGATGAAGGTCTCACCGGGATTGACCGAGATGCGCACGACGATCCAATCGGACAGCACGCGGGTACCGCCGGTGACCGAGGAGAAATCGCCACCGGATTCGCGGATCACCGGCGCGGACTCGCCCGTGATGGCACTCTCATCGACCGAGGCGGCCCCCTCGATGACCTCGCCGTCGCCGGGGATGAAGTCCCCGGCCTCGACCAGCACGACATCCCCTTTGCGCAGCGCATCGGCGCGCACTCCCGTGACCTGCGTGCGATCGGCTGGATCCGCCAGGCGCTTCGCCTCGACGGTCTTCTTCAGCCCCTTCAGGCTCGCCGCCTGCGCCTTGCTGCGTCCTTCGGCGAGCGCCTCGGCGAAATTCGCGAACAGCACCGTGAACCACAGCCACACCGCGACGCTGAAGATGAACCAGGCGGGAGCCTCGCCGTGACCGTCGAGTGCCTGCACCCACAGACCGGTGGTGAGCAGACTGCCCAGGTAGACCACGAACATGACCGGATTGCGCCATTGCACGCGTGGATCGAGCTTGCGCAGCGCATCGAGGACAGCGGGCTTGAGCAGCGAGCGGTCGAACATGGAGAGCTTGCGGCGCATGTCAATGACTCCAGAGCATCAGGTGCTCGACGATCGGCCCGAGCGCGAGCGCCGGCACGAAGGTGAGCGCACCGACCAGCAGCACCGTGCCGATCAGCAAGGCAATGAAGGTCGGCCCATGCGTCGGCATGGTGCCGGTGGACACCGGAATGCGCTTCTTCGCCGCAAGTGAGCCGGCGACCGCAAGCACCGCCACGATCGGCCAGAACCGCCCCAGCCACACCACGATACCGAGCGCGGTGTTGTAAAACGGCGTATCGGCGCTGATGCCGGCAAATGCGCTGCCGTTATTGTTGCCCGCCGAGGTGAAGGCGTAGAGGATTTCGGAAAATCCGTGCGGCCCGGGATTGGCGACACCGGCCCGACCGGCGGCGACGCTGACCGCAATCGCCGTACCGGTGAGCACGATGAACGGCATGACGAGAATCGCAATGGCGCTCATCTTCATCTCGAACGCCTCGATCTTCTTGCCCAGATACTCCGGCGTGCGCCCGATCATCAGTCCGGCGATGAACACCCCGATGATGGCGAAGATGAGCATCGAATAGAGGCCTGAGCCGACCCCGCCGAACACGACCTCCCCGAGCATCATATCGAGCAGCGGCACCATGCCGCCGAGCGGCAGATAGGAATCGTGCATCGAGTTCACCGCACCCGTAGAGGTCACGGTGGAAACGGTGGCAAACAGCGTCGAGCCGGCGATACCGAACCGCACTTCCTTGCCTTCCATGTTGCCGCCGCTTTGCTCAGAGTTCGGCAGCTGATTGACGCCGAGCGCGGTCAGCTGCGGATTGCCGCGCTGCTCGCTGTGATTGCACACCGCATAGAGCCCGACGAACAGGATCACCATGGCCGCGAGCACCGCCCAGCCCTGGCGGGTATCTGCGACCATGAAGCCGAAGGTATAGGTCAGGGCGGCCGGGATCAGGACGATCGCGAGCATCTCGAGCAGGTTGGTCCACGCATTGGGATTCTCGAACGGATGGGCAGAGTTTGCGTTGAAGAATCCCCCACCGTTCGTGCCGAGTTCCTTGATCGCCTCCTGCGAGGCCACCGGCCCCATCGGCAGCGTCTGGGTGCGGGCGGTGAGCGTTTGCAGCACCGGCACACCCGCCGCCGTCGTGAGCGGCTGCCCGGCGCCGTTCAGCTGCGGCTGCTGGTAGGTCACCGGCTGCAGCAGCGTCACCCGCTGGTAGTGACTGAAGTTCTGGATCACGCCCTGACTGACCAGGGCGAGCGCGATCAGGGTGGCGATCGGCAGCAGCACGTAGAGTGTCGCGCGCGTCACATCGACCCAGAAGTTGCCGATGGTCTTGGCGCTGTGGCGTGCGAGCCCACGAATCAGCGCCACCGCCACCACGATGCCGGTCGCGGCGGAGAGAAAGTTTTGCACCGCCAGTCCGGCCATCTGGGTCAGATAGCTCATGGTGGTCTCGGGCGTGTAGCTCTGCCAGTTGGTATTGGTCACGAAGCTCAGCGCAGTGTTGAACGCCGAGTCCGCAGGGGGCGGCCCGAAATGCTGCGGGTTCAGCGGCAGCCCGCCCTGCAGGCGCTGCAGGGCGTAGAGCAACAGCGCCCCGAGGGTGTTGAACACCAGCAGCGCAAGCGCGTACTGCTTCCAACCCATCTGCGCGGCCGGATCGATCCCGCAGAGCCGATACAGGCGCGACTCAAGGCGCGCACCGAGACCGAGGCCGGCGATGGGCTCCCCTTCCATGACGTGAGCCATGTACAGCCCGAGCGGCTTCACCAGAAGCAGCGTCACGGCGAGAAAGAGAGCGAGCAACCCCCAGGACTGGGCAGTCATTTAGAATTTCTCCGGCTTGAACAGCGCGTAGAGCAGATAACCGGTGAGGGCGAGCGCAAGCAGGCCGCTGATCAGATACAGCGCGTTCATGGTTTCTCTGCCAGTCGAGCGATCGCCCAGACGATCGCGTGGGTCAGTGCGTAGAGCACTGCGAGCAGCAGTATGAATTCAAGGTCCGCCATGTCCGCGACTCCTCATTGCGCCATCCGAGGATCACTCCCCAGGGTGCGCACGGTAGCGCGCACGGTGTGAGCACAAGGTGAGCAAAACCGGCTGGTATCGGCCGGGACCGTGACGGACAATGCTGCACCATGAGCGATCCGCCGCGATATCAGGGTTTTCGGCCGCTGCGCCCCGGCGCGCGCGTCACCGTGGTGGCACCGGCCGGCCCCTTCGAGCGCGCCGCCCTCGAGGCGGGCCTCGCCGTACTCGCCGCGCGCTACTCGGTACGCCTCACTCCGGAGCTGTTCGCCCGGCAGCGCTATCTCGCCGGCACCGATGCGCAGCGGCTCGCACAGCTCACCGCCGCGCTCAGCGATCCGGACATCGACGCGCTGTTCTGCGCGCGCGGCGGTTATGGCGCGATGCGGCTGCTACCGGCACTCGAGGGCGTCGCCCCGGCCCCGAAGCCGCTCGTCGGCTTCTCGGACATCACGGCGCTGCACGCGTGGCTGCAGCGCAACGGACAGGTGAGCGTGCACGGGCCGGTACTCACCCAGCTGGGCAAGCTCGACCCACGAACGCACGAGCGCCTGTTCGCCCTGCTCGAGGACAGTGCGCCCGCCGCGCCGCTGCAAGGCACCGACACGTATGTCCCCGGAGTCGCCGAAGGGCCTCTTCAGGGCGGGACGCTCGCGGTGCTCTCGCGGCTGCTCGGCACCCCGTACCTGCCGCCCCTCGAGGGCGCGGTCTTGCTGCTCGAGGACGTCGGCGAGCAACCCTACCGTCTGGATCGGATGTGGACCCACCTGGCGCTGGCCGGGGTGTTCCGCCGCGTTCGCGGCATCGTGCTCGGCGCGTTCACCGGCTGCGAGGCGCGCGAGGCCGACTACACGAGCGCCCAGGTTCTGCGCGATCTGGCCGCCGAGACCGGCCTGCCGTGCGCCGCAGGATTTCCGATCGGCCACGGGGAGCGCAACGAGCCGGTGCCGCTCGGGGTGCGCGTACGGCTCGATGCGGCGGCGCAAACGCTGACGTTTCTTCACGGTGCCACACGCTGATTCCCCCGGCGCGCCCTATCGGATTCGGCGGGATTGCTGCAGGATAGCGCCTCGATCCCCCTCACCGAGCCGAAGCCATGCACTCCTCTGCCGACATCGAGCGGATCCTCAAACTCTCCCCGGTCATGCCCGTCGTCGTGATCGACGATCCGGTTATCGCCCCGGACTTGGCGCGCGCCCTGGTGCGCGGCGGTCTGCGCGTCATCGAAGTGACCCTGCGTACGCCCTCGGCCCTTGCGGCCATCGAAGCGATCGCGCACGCCGTGCCGGAGATCTCCGTGGGCGCCGGCACCGTGTTGTCGGTCGAGGACCTGCGCGCCGCGGCCAATGCAGGCGCCACGTTCGCGATCTCCCCGGGCGCGACCCCGGTGCTGCTCGAGGCGGGCGTGCATGCCCCGATCCCCTACCTGCCCGCAGTGGCGAGCGCCTCGGAGCTGATGCTCGGCCTCGCCCACGGCTACCACTGTTTCAAATTCTTCCCCGCCGTACCGGCCGGGGGCACCGCCATGCTCAAGTCCTTCGCCGGGCCGTTTCCGCAGGCACGCTTCTGTCCGACCGGCGGCATCACGCAGGAGACGCTCGGCACCTTCCTGAAACTCGACAACGTGTTGTGCGCCGGGGGGTCATGGCTCTCGCCGGCCGAGGCACTTGCTGCGCGCGACTGGGCGCGGATCGAAGCGCTCGCCGCCCGTGCGGCGGCCAGCAGAACTTGAGCCCCTGAAGCACGGTCCAACCGCCAGCACCACGGGCCCCTCCTCCATGCCGACCCGTCCGTCCCGCGCGCTCCGGCTGAGCGCGAGCGCATTCGTCGCAGCCCTGTCCGGCTGCTCAATGGCGCCGCTGCGGCTCACTGCCCCGGCGCATGCGCCGCACCTGGCCGGCAACTGGCAGCTCGACGCTGCGCACAGCGAACCGATCGATGCGGCGGTGAAACGCCTGCAGGCGCAGTTGCACGCTCGCATGCGCAAGGCGCTGCGGGCGATGAAGCGCGCCGAGGCGCGCGCGCAGAGCGAGTCCGCCCCTTCCTCCGGAGGCGATCATGACCGGGATGGGTCGTCCGCACCGGCACGCATCGGGGGCCACACTGTCCAGGAGCCCGGCGTCGAAGTGAGTGCCCCGATGTTCGGTGCAGCCTGGGTGCGTGAGCTCATCGGGCACGTCCCGGTCGGCAGCCTCCTCAGCCTCGCGCTCTCTCCTCGCGAGTTCTCCCTGACCAGTGCCACCGGTATCCAGCAGTGCAACCTCGGCATTCCGACCGTGGTCACCTTCGGGCCGCACGACACCGCGAACCAGAGCTGCGGCTGGCGCGGGCACGCCTTCGTCATCGAACTGCAGCCGCTGCTCGCACCGAAGCTGAGCGAGCAGTTCGCGATCGCCCCGGGGGGCGAGCTGGTCATGACGCTGCACCTGTCCGGCCAGGGCGTCGACGTCACTCTGGTGCGCCGTTACCGGCGCACGACGCAGGGGCCGCCGCAGACGCTGCTGCCGACCAGCGACTGAGGCCGAAATCCCCCTCGGCCTGCGAATTCGTTTCGCAGGAGTCCCGTCAGGGCCGCACCCCGAGGAGCCAAGGTCACGGAATTTCAGGAATCCTGCGACCGGGTGGGCCGTAAAGCCGTCGAGCAGGATCTGACGGAGAGGAAGCTCGCAGCGCCCCTCAAGCCCCAGCGCATCGTCGTGGATACCCACTCGTCCAGCGACCGCGCCGTAAACCACCGTAATGTGCTAAAATGTGCACATTCCACTACAACGAGCCCACCTTCATGTCTTCCGCCACCATCACTGTCCGTCTCGAGGAGGAGGTCAAGGACCGGCTCGCTCGACTCGCCGAGTCGACGCAGCGGAGCAAGTCGTTCCTCGCTTCGGAGGCGATTTTGGAATTTATTGAGAACAACGAATGG
>JAPTUI010000352.1 GCA_028067895.1 Pseudomonadota bacterium
CCTGGCGCGCACCATCGAGCAGAACCGCGCGCCGCGCGAGAAGATCAACCGCGGCTTCACCGTGCTGAACAAAATGGCCCGGGCCTCAGCGCGCAATCCCGGCATCCGCCAAATCCTGGTGTCCGGCCCCCTGGAATACATCGTCGATGCGCCCAAGGCACGGGCCCTGGCCCGCAAGCGCCTCTCGCCCGTCGCGCAGGGCTACCTCGAGAGCCTCTGCGAGTAAGGAGGCGTGGGCACCTCGAGCGACACATCCGCGACGGACGACGCCCACGAGGTCACTCGCTTCTGGTTAGGTCCACTGCCGCATGGGCTGCAGACCATCCGCGAGCGCGAAAAACTCTGGTTCGGTGTCTCCACCGGCGCGCAGCCGCAGTGCGCCATCGACGAGATGATCCGCGAGCGCTTCGCCGGCCTGATGCAGCGCGCCGCGGCGGGCGAACTCGCCCGCTGGGCCGGCAGTGCTCATCGGCGCCTGGCGCTGATCCTGCTGCTCGATCAGTTTCCGCGCAACGCCTACCGCGGGACGGCTCGCGCCTTCGCCACCGATGAGGCGGCGCTCACGCTGGCGCTCTCAGGCATTCAGGCCGGCGCCGACGTGACCCTCTCACCGCTCGAGCGCGTCTTTCTCTACATGCCGCTGCACCACGCCGAGCGACTCGACGTCCAGGAGGAATCCGTCGCGGCCTACTTGCGCCTGTTCGACGAGTCACCGGTCGAGCTGCGGCCGTTTCTCGCCCGCGTACAGAGTTTCGCCGGCCACCACCTCTCGATCATCCGCCGCTTCGGCCGCTTTCCGCACCGCAATCAGGCGCTCGGGCGCACGAGCACGGCCGAAGAACTCGTCTTTCTGCGCAATCCGGAGCGATTCAGCCCCTAAGGCGGCAGCCGGCACCGCACTGCGGCGCCTCATCGTGGTGCGCTCGCGCGGTGCATCGAACCAAATTGATGCAGCGCGACCGTCCGGGCCACCCGTACGGTCAACCCATGGCCGTCAGGACGCGATCCGGCATTGGCACGCCCGTTGCATCGCTTCGGGCACACGATGCCCCGGTTGCCGCAATGATGCGCCTCTCCCGCCCCCCTCCGACCCGCAGCCTCCGGGTATTCTGTGTCGCCGCGCGACACCGCAGCTTCAAGTTCGCCGCCGAGGAGTTGTATCTGACCCCCTCGGCGGTGAGCCATCAGATGAAGGAGCTGGAGGAGATCCTCGGCGCGCGGCTGTTCGAGCGCCGCCCGCGTTCACTTGAGCTGACGCGCGCCGGGGAGGCGCTGCTCGGGGAGGTCGAACCGCTGCTCGAGGCGCTCGACCGCTCGCTCGCGCAGGTGGCCCGCGGCGCCGCTCGACGCAGTGTGCGCATAGTGCTGCCACCGCTGTTTGCCACCGAGCTGTTCCTTCCGCGCCTCGGTGCATTCCGCGCGCTGCACCCGGACATCAATCTGCAAATCGACTCGCACGATCCGCGCCCACAGGTGCATCCGGCGAGCGCCGACGTGTCAGTCCTGCTCACCGATACCCCGCCGCAGGGCCTGCAGTGCACGCGGCTGTTCAACATATCGCTCAGCGCGGTGTGCGCGCCGCAACTGTTGCCCGACGTGGTGCGCCTCGGCGCGGAGTTGTTCCGGGAACTGACCCTGATCCTGCATAAGTCCTCGGCCAGCGCGTGGAGCGCCTGGGCACAGGAAGTGGGCATCGGACCGCCCGAGCCCTCGAGCGTGCTGGAACTCGACGCCATGCACGCAGTCGTGCGCGCCGCGGAGCGCGGCCTCGGAGTGGCGCTCGCGCCGACGGCGCACTGTGCCGAACAGTTCCGCTGCGGCGCGCTCGCGCCGATTTTCGCCGTCGACTTGCCCACCGCTGATGCGTTGTATCTGGTCAGCCGCAGCAAGGACGCCGACAAGTCGGACGTGCGCGCGCTTGCGACGTGGATGCTCGAGCAGTTCGGGACGACGCCGCAGGCGGCATGATGTTGCTTGAGTTGCGCTCATGCATGCCGGAATTCTTTTCGTTTGTCGCCACAGGGTGTCCCTCCTATCCTGCACCTGCGCTCACGGAGCGCTGCCATCGGACCCACCCGACAGGAGAGTGAACATGACGTCACACAGCCGCAAACTTCGCGTGTTATCTCTGGTGCTGTACGCCGGGCTGTCGCTCGCGAGCACGACGGCCGCCTGGGCGGATGTACAAGCTCAACCCTTTGTGCTCACCGCGTACGGCAGCGCACCGGGCGGCAAGGACTTGCTGCGCGGACACTATCCCGCGGCAGTGCAGCAACTGCGCAGCGACGGCAGAAACGCGCTGGAGCCGGCCGCAGTCAGTGCCAACAGTTGTGTGGCATTCGCCATGACACAGCGCTGGCGCGCCGCGCAAGACGCCTGCGACGCAGCGGTGCACGACGCTCGTGACGCACGTCTCGGCGCAGCACCGTGGACGGAATCGGCCACGATCAGTACCGATCGGGCGTTGGCCGCGGCCTATTCCGACCGCGCAGTGATGCGCTGGATGGCTGGCGATGCGCAAGGTGCGCACGCGGATCTGGAACGCGCGCGCACGTTTGCGCCGCAAGCCGGGTTCGTGGTGAGAAATGTTCAGGCGCTGCGCGCCCATCCGAGCGCGCTGCACGCGCACGGCAGTTGACGGATCCGGGAGACGGGGCGGACTCTCCCCCCCTCATGAGGACGCCGCGTCTCCCGGAATCCACTCACTCCCCCGCGATACCGAACGGGTCCGGGAGACGGAACGCACGCTCACCCCCCCCCTCGAGCACGGTCCGTCTCCCGGAATCCACAGCGGACCGGGATGACGACAACACGGAACAGGGAGCACAAGGAAGTTTGCGGGTCCGGGGGACGAGGCGCGCCGTATCCCCCCCTCTCACGGCCGAGCTTCGTCTCCCGTCGCCCCCGGAACGAAATCCGGGTCCGTCAGACGCATCGAGACGATCGGACCGAACTCGGCGAGCTGCGCTCCGATCCGCTCGGCATCGCCGATCACCACCAGCGTCGAGTTCTCGGGCCGCGGAAACGTCTCGGCGATGACGGCCGCGGCGAGAGTCGGGTCGACCTCGGCGAGCCGCGCCGGGTAGTCGTCGATGTCCTCGACCCCGAGTCCGAAGAATTCCAGGTCCGCGAGCGCGCCGGCCCAGTCGGCCGCGGTCTCCAGCCCGAGCGCATACTGACCGAGCGTGTAGGCGCGCGCCGAGGCGAGCATCTGCTCGCTCACCCCGTCGCGGTGCAGCCGCTCGAGCGCCTGCTGCGCGAGCCGGATGGCGCGCGTGGTGCTGGCGGTTGCCACGAAGGAGCGGATCGCGAACTCGCCGGCCACCGTGCCGCGCATGAAGCTCGACCGTGCCCCGTAGGAGAGGCCCGACTTGATGCGCAGCTCCGCATTGAGCAGCGAGGTGAAGCGTCCGCCGAACAGCGTATTGACCAGGTCGAGCGCGGCGCGGCGCGGGTACTTGCGCTCGACGCCCGCGGCGCCGATCCAGAAGTGACTCTGCGCCGCGCCCGGCGCATCGACCAGCAGCACGCGGCGCTGCGCCAGGGTGCGTGCCGGCGGTAGAGCCGCACGCACGGCGGCGCGCGGCCAGCTGGCCAGTGCATCGCGCACCGCCGCCTCGGCGCGGGGCATGTCCAGATCGCCCGCCAGCACCACGATCAGCCGGTCGGCGCCGAACTGTGCGCGGTAGTATTCGCGCGCATCCTGATGCGTGACCTGGGCGAGCGAGCGCTCGCTGCCGTGTACCGGCTGCGCATAGGGATGCCCGGCGAACAGCACCGCGCGACCGTACGCGTCGAGCAGTTCGGCCGGTTCGGAATCTTTCGCGGCTTTGATGAATTCGATCTGCCGCACGCGCAACTGCTCGAACTCCTCGGCGGCCAGCCGCGGCGCGCGCAGCGTCGCACCGAGCAGCTCGAGCATCAGGTCCTGATCGCGGGCGAGAAACTGGCTGCGCACCGCGATCGCTTCCGGGCCGGCCACGGCGCTGAAGCTGCCGCCGGCACCCTCGACGGTTTCGGCAAAGGCGTAGGCATCGCGAGCGCCGGCGCCCTTCTCGAGCAGCGCCGCGACCAGCGAGGCGACTCCGGGGCGTGCCGGCGGATCGGCCGCGCTGCCGCCGCGCAGCAGCACCTGCACGCCGATCAGCGGCACTTCGCGGCGGGGCAGCAGGATCAACGTCGCCCCGTTGTCCAGAACGAGGCGCTCGTGCGGCGGAACGCGAACCATCAGCGCTCGGGCCGCGAGCGGGCCCCGAGCGGCACCAGCATGCCCACGGTGCGCCGCTGCGGGGCGAGGATGTCAGCAGCCACCGCCTGCACCTGCTGGGGTGTGACGGCCGCGAGACGCTGCGGCTCGGCGAACAGGTCCGCCCAGCGGTCGTGGAACACCGCGTACTCCCCGAGCAGATGCGCCTTGCCGTCGATGGTCGCGAGGCGCCTCCAGAACCCCACGATCGCCAGATTGCGGGCGCGCTCGAGTTCCGCCGGGCTCACGCCCGAGTCGATCAGCCGGGCGAGCGCTGCGTCGAGCGCCACGAGCGCCTGCTGCGGGTCGGTGGACTGCGGCAAGGTGAGCGACAGCCACAGCAGCCCCGGATCGAAACCTTCCTGCCAGTGCCCGCCCACTTCGATCGCCAGGCGCTGCTCCTCGACGAGGGCCCGGTGCAGCCGAGAGGCGTTGCCTTCCATCAGGATCGACATCAGCAGATGGACGGCGCTTGCGCGTTCGTCGGTCGCTGACGGGGCCTTGTAGGCACACTGCAGCAGGGGCGTCTGCACCTTGCGGCGGACGGTGACGCGCCGCTCACCGAGCTGCGGCGGCTCGCGCTCATCCACCGGGGCGGGCGGGGCCTGCGCGGCAATCGGCTCGAAATAGCGTTGTGCCAGGCGAAACGCCGTGTCCGCATCGAGATCACCGGCGAGCGTCAGCGTGAGATTGTTGGGGGCGTAGTAGGTCCGGTAGAACGCCTGCAGGTCCTCCAGGCGCCAAGCGCGGATGTCCTGCGGCCAACCGATCGTCGGGAAGCGGTACGGGTGAGCGGTGAACGCCTCGGCCTGCACCCGCTCGGCGAGCAGCCCGTGATTGTTGTCTTCGACGCGCAGGCGGCGCTCGGACGCCACGACCCCGCGCTCGCTTTCGATCATCTCAGGTGCGAACGACAGATGGGCCACCCGGTCGGCCTCGAGCTCCAACACCATCTCGAGCGCGCTCGAGGGGAACCAGTCCTCGTAGACGGTGACGTCATCGCTGGTGAACGCATTGTTGGCGCCGCCCTGCGCCTCCATCAGCCGGTCGAACTCCCCCGGCGCGCGGGTCTGCGTGCCGTTGAACATCATGTGCTCGAAGAAATGGGCCAGACCCGTGATGCCGGGCCGCTCGTTGCGGCTGCCCGCCCGCACCCACAGGTTCAACGCGATGTTCGGAATGTGGTGCACCGGCCAGACGATCACCTGCATCCCGTTGGCGAGCGTGCACGCCTGCACCCCATCGCCGCCTGCCGGCGCCGGGCTACGCAGCACTGGGGATCTCGCCAGGGCGGTTCGTCTCATGCGCGCAGTGTACGCCCCGATCCCGCGGGTGCACCTGCGCGGCGACCCTCTACGCCCTCCGGAGGACCCGCCGCTCTGCCAGTCGGGGGAGCGCACCGCGGCCAGCCAATGCCACGCTGACGGTCAGGCCAGTTTTTCGGTTCCCGACTCGGTCGCCGCGGGGCGGGACACCGTGGCCGTGAGCTCTGCGACGATCCGTCGTTCCGCCCAGGTGGGCCCGGTGAGGCGGTCGAGGAATCCACAGTGTCCGCCGTACGGGGTCACCACGAGGCGCAGCCGCGCCGGGCGCGCCAGGTGGCGCAGGTCCTGCGCCGGAATGATCGGGTCGTCGAGCGAGGTGATCACGAGCGAAGGGGTCTCGAGCGTCGCGAGCCGCTCGCCGGTGATCGAGTAGCCGTACAGATACTCATCGAGCGACTCGAATTCGGTGTAGCGGCGGATCAACTCGTCGGTCAGGCGGCGCAGGTCGTTGATGCCGCGCAGCTCGCGCAGATCGTACTGCTGTGGCCAGACCGCCTCCTTCTTGCGCAGCGACCGCCACCACTTGCGGGCGAAGTAGCGCGCATAGCCGGTGAATCCCTCCTCGAGCGCGCGCAGAGTTTCGTGTGGGTCGAGCACCGGCGAGACGGCCACGACGGAGTGCAGATCGAGCTGCGCGCTGTGCGCCTGGGCGGCTGCCCGCAGCAGGAAGTTGCCCCCGAGAGAGAAGCCGACGAGGCGCAGCGGCTGCCCGGTGATGCGCCCCACCGCACGCAACGCGCCGCAGACCTCGGCGAGCCGGCAGGAGTGAAACAGACCGGCGTTGAGATGATGGGTCTCGCCGTGATCGCGAAGGTTGAGCCGAAAGACGTCGAAGCCGCGCTCGTAGAGCTGTTGTGAGAGCGACAGCACGTAGAGCGACTCGGCGCTGCCTTCCCAGCCGTGCAGTACCACGGCCGGTGGGCCACCCACAGCACCGCTTGAGCGCCAGCACTGCAGCCGCACTTCATCCCCGCAATCGAGTAGAAGCTCCTGCTGGGCGGCGAGCAGCGGGTGCGCCCGGCGCACGATGGGGCCACGCCGCAGCGCGACGCTCGCCAACATCGACTGCAGGTGGCGGTTGCGCAGCCACCAGGGCGGCTGAAAGTCCTCGGTCGGCACCTGCAACGGGGCTGGCACCGGCATGACTGCATCCGATTCTGCGGCGTTCCGCGCTTCCGTCTGTATCACCTGCCGCCCCCGCCGGCCGCTGAACGATCGGGCGCGAGTGTAACTCAATCGGCTGAAGCTCCGCTCGCGGCGCACGCATCCCGCGCGCTGGCGCTAGGATGTTCGGGCGGTGGCGAGGAACACGGAGTATGTGCGCCCATGGTGCTCGAGGGTGCAGCAGTCCCCGACCGAAGCATCCTGAAAGCCGGCCGCCACCAGCCACGAGCGCAGTTCGGCGCGGGCGAAGCCATGATGCACCTGCACGTCGGGGCCGTGAAACGATCCGTCTTCGCTGTCCAGGTCGGCGAGGCACACCCAGCCGCCGGCGTTGAGCATCGCGTGGAATGCACCGAACAGTCGCGGCACGTCGACAACGTGGTGCAGTGTCATCATGCTGAAAATGAGATCGTAACGCTCCGCGGGCAGCGGATCGCGCGTCAGATCCAGGTCGATGACGCGTAAGTCGGCAGCGTTGGCGGCCGCGATCTTGCGCTCGGCGACGGCGCGCATGCCCGCGGAACTGTCCGCCAGCGTGATCGGTCCGGTCGCGCCGCGCAGCGCGAACGACAACAGGCCGGTGCCCGCGCCATACTCCAACGCCTTCATCGAAGCGTTCAGTTCGACCGAGCGTCGTATCGCTGCGGCCACCTGTTCGGCGCGCCGGATCTTCTCAGCGTCGTCCCAGTGCTGTGCTCGCGCGTCAAAATCGCTCAGTGGTGCTTCGGGCATCGGTAGATCTCCTGCGTCAGCAGACGCGGCGGCCGGGCGGTGGGAATCTTTTCAGATGCAGGGTGGAACGTCCAGCCGTGACGGCGCGAATCCTGCGCTATGCTTGGTGCGCAGGCCCGTCAGCCGGGCCGGGTCGGGCAGGTCCCATGAACACTTCCGCTCCGTACCGTTCGAGCCGCACTGCGTCAGGCGCACCGGCATGAAGACGCTGATCTTGCTGCG
Source organism: Pseudomonadota bacterium (assembly GCA_028067895.1). Classification (GTDB taxonomy): domain Bacteria; phylum Pseudomonadota; class Gammaproteobacteria; order Steroidobacterales; family Steroidobacteraceae; genus 13-2-20CM-66-19. Next base: position 7,690 of record JAPTUI010000352.1, read on the forward strand.
GCACGCCAAGTCCGACCATGCACCGGCGCTCTCGGATCGGGACCGTCCGCTCGCCGAGCGTGGCACGCTGGACGCGCCGCGCATGGGGCAACGCCTGCACTCGCGCGCAGTCCGGCTCGACAAGCTGATCTCGAGTCCGGCGGTGCGGGCGCTGGCAACGGCGCGGCTCATGGCCGCCGCGCTCGAATATCCGCCGCGCCGGATTCTCGTGGACGAGCGGCTGTATCCCGGTGACGCGGCGCAATTGCTCGCGGTCATCCGCACGCTCGAAGAGGAGGCGCATCACGTCATGCTGGTGGCGCACAACCCGGGTCTCAGCGCGCTCGCCCACCGCTTCGCAGCGCAGATCACGCACCTGCCGACCTGTGCCGCGGCGGCATTCGAATTCGACGGCGCGTGGAGCGACATCACCGGCGTGGATTTCTCGCGCGTGACCCTCGAGACGCCGAAAGGGAGTTAGGCCGCCGGAGTCAGCGTTCGATACAGCTCGGCGAGACGGGCGGCCATGCTGGCCGACGACCAGCCGCGCGCGTAGGTACGAGCCTGAGCGCTCATCAGGCCGCGCAGGTCGGCGTCGCGCAGCAATTGCACCACCGCGGCGGCGAAGGGCTCTTCGCGCTCCTCGGCGATCACCGCGCCACACGCCGGCGCGAGGATGGACTTCGTCCCCAATTCAGCGGTGGACACCACGGGGGTGCCCTGGGCGAGCGCCTCGAGCAGGACCAACCCCTGCGTTTCGGTACGCGAGGCGAACGCGAACACCGACGCAGCCGCATAACAGTCGAGCAGCGAGGTGTCGCGGTCGAGGTAACCGACGAACCGGACGTCCGCCGTCAATCCGAGCTGTCCGACGAGCTTGCGCAACGACTCACGCGCCGGCCCCTCGCCGGCGATGATCAGCATCGCCTCTGGAACCGACTGGTGCACGCGCTCGAAGACGCGCACCAGAAAATCGATGTTCTTCTCGTGTGCGACGCGGCCGACATAGGTCACCAGCGGTCGATGCGCCGGCAGCTGCGCAAGCGCCCGAAAGCGTGCAGCGTCGCCCGGCGGGAAGCGATTCGCCGGCAGCCCGGTTGGAATGACGTGCACCGGCGTGTCGACCCCGTATGCGCACAGCACTTGGCGCAGCGGCTCGGACGGGGCGATCAGGGCCTGCACGGCGGAGCATTGAGAGCGAGTAAACACGCGCGCCAACGTGCGTCCCAGGGAGCGCGGCAGTACCGGCACGTAATGATGCAGGTACTCCTCGAAAAACGTGTGGTAGGTCGCCAGAACGGGAACGCCGCGGCGGCGCGCCTCACGCACACCCGCATAGTGGGCGATGAATGGAGTGTGCACATGGACCAGGTCGAACGACTCCCGCTCGAGCCCCACGAGCGCACGGCGCAGCGCTCCCCAGCGCATGCGTCGGTCCTCCGGATCGCCGGGCACTTTGCTGCCGGCAACGCGCACCACCCCGCGCTCCTCGCTCAGCATCTCGCCCGCATAGCGCGGCGCCACGAGGAGCGTCTCGACGCCGAGACGGTCAAGGTCGGCACGAAACGTGGCGATGGACGTCGACACGCCGTTGACGCGTGGAAAGAAGACGTCCGAGACGAATAAAACTCGCATCAGGCGAGCGAAACGCCCACCAGGCCGAGCGCCAGTCCGATGGCCGCGCCGGCGAGCACGTCCGTCGGATAATGCAAGCCGAGCACGGTACGCGATCCGGCAATGAGCAGCGTCAGCGGGATAAGCACCCAGCCGAGCACCGGAAAATGAGCGGTCACCTGCACCGTGAAGCACACGGCGTGCAGCGTGTGCCCCGAGGGGAAGCTGTAGCGGTCGAGCGGTGCCATGGCCAGATCGATGTTGGCGTGGGTCATGAATGGCCGCTCGCGCACCAGTGTATGTTTGAGTACCTTGTAGAGCCCCAGGCCGGCGATGCCGGTGAACGCCATCACCAGCGCCGGCCACACCGCGGTGCGGCCGTAGAGCAGCGGCAGCGCCAGAATCACCACGTACCAGATCAGCCCGTCGCCAAGCCGGCTGGCGATCTGGAAGATCCGCCGGGGCAGCGCGAACGCCGCACCCCGGTTCAACCGGCGGCACAGCGCGTACTCAGCGGCATCCGCGCGCGCGATCCACTCCGAGAGGGCGGGTGCTTTCATTGCGGCATCCGGGCGTGCACTATTCAGGTGCGAAATGGCTCGTATGTTCAGGATCTGCGGTCAGGAAGTCCGCCAGATGACAGTGTCGTGAAGTTTATGTTGCAGCCGGCGCGCTGGGCACTCGGACTGCTGATGGCGGTCCTGGCCGTACCCGCCCATGCCATTGATCAGGTCACGCTCACGGTAGCGCGATTGCAGACGCCGCAGGCTCGGGTGCGCGATGCCCAGGTCGTGATGCGCCTGGGACCCGGCGGACTGTCGGGCAGCCTGCACGCAGCCTCCGTGCAGCTGACCCGCCCGGGCGTCCTGCCGGTGCGCCGTGCCGTGCTGCGCTGCGCCGCGATTCGCCTCGGCCGCCCCTACCAGTGCCAGGGCGGCCGCTTCGCGCTCCAGCCGGGCACGTTCGGCGCGCTGCGCGGGGAGCTCAGGACGGCCTACGATGCCCAGACCGGCGCCCTGACCGTCAGCGCGGCCGGCATAGCGCTGGCGCAAGGCCGGGTGCGCCTCGCCGCCGCGCTGCGCTCGGGTCAGTGGCGGCTGCAGATCAACGCAGCGGGGATGCAACTGGCCGAGGCCGTACGCCTGGCGCACCCCTGGTTCCGCCTGCCGCCCGGCGATACGGCCGGTGGGCCGGTGAGTCTGGCGCTGCGCGCGTCCAATCGCCCGACCCTGCACGCAGACCTGCGCGTGCACAGTGCCGATCTGAACTTCAGCAATGCGGCCGGTACGGTCGTTTCGCAGCACGTGGCGGCGACCCTGCACGGTACCGTCACCGAGCGCGGCGGCGCGCTGAGCGGCACTTTGCTGCTCGCCGGCTCCGGCGGCGAGGCGCTCGCCGGGCCGCTGTATCTGGACCTGGCAGCCCACCCGTTCACCCTGCAGCTGGTCGCCGCCCGGCGCGGGGCTGGGCCACTGGAGATCTCGCGCTTCGCGCTGCAGGAGCGCGGTGTCATCGACGCCGAGGCAACGGCGCAGGTTGGGCTCACCCCCCGGCCGACGCTCGAAGATGCGCAGGTACGGCTCAAGCGCCTCACCTTCCCGGGCGCCTACGCGAGCTTCATGCAGATGACCCTGGCTTCCGGCCCGCTCGGCTCCCTGCGCACCCGCGGCTGGGCGCGCGGCTCACTGCGGCTGCGCGCCGGGCACCTCGAGCGCATCGACGCGCGCCTGCACGGCATCGGTTTCACCGATCCCACCGCGAGCCTCTCGATCGCCGGCCTCAACGGCGCGATCCACTGGGCTTCTGCCGCCGGCGTGGCGGTGGCGCACTCGCAGCTCAGCTGGCAGCGCGTCAGCCTGTACGGTCTGGCCGGTGGCGCGACGCACCTGACCTTTCTCACCTGGAGTCACAACTTTGCGCTGCTCGGCGGCAACGTGCGCGTGCCCGTGTTCGACGGCGCGATCCTCATTCATACACTGGTGGGACGCAATCTCGGCACGCCGCATGCACAGTTCGATTTCAACGCCGACCTGACCCCGATCAGCATGCCAGTCATGTGCAAGGCCTTCGGCTGGCCGATCATGAACGGCCGGCTCTTCGCCCACATACCCTTGGTGCAATATCGCCATCACGTTCTGAAGTTCGACGGCAACCTGGTCGCGCACGTGTTCGACGGCGTCATCACCGGCAGCCACATCCGGCTCGACGACCCGCTCGGCCAATGGCCCCAGATGTATGCCGATGTGGCGGCACGCGCGCTCGACCTGGGCATGGTGACCCACACGTTCGCGTTCGGCTCGATGACCGGCCGGATCGATGCCGACATCAGCGGATTGAAGCTGTTCGACTGGTCTCCGGTGGCGTTCGATGCGCGCATTTACACCATGCCGGGCGATCGATCGAGTCACCTGATCAGCCAGAAGGCCGTCACGCGCATCGCGGCGTTCGGCGGCGGCGGCGGCGAAGTCGCCGCGGCGCTCGAGTCCGGCGTGCTGCAGTTCTTCAAGACCTTCCACTACCGGCGCCTGGCCATCGGCTGCCGGCTGCACAACGAGGTCTGCCACATGTCCGGGGTGGGCCCGGCCGACGACGGCGGATACTACTTGGTGCAGGGCAGTTGGATTCCGCGCCTGGACATCATCGGCAACGTCCAGCGGGTCAACTGGCCGCAGATGCTCGAGCAGATCAAGCAGGGCATCAGCGGCGGGGGCATGAAGGTGAACTGAGCCCACCCGGGCGGTAAGATGCGCAGGGCGCGGCTGGGTTCGCCGCCACCGGTTTGCTCAGGCGACATTCAGCTTCAAGTATCAGAATATCCGTACGGTTCCATCGGAGAACGTCCATGCGATTCGCAACCCATTCCGCACCGCTCGAGCGCGCCTCACCGCGTGCCGCCCGCCTTGCTCTGATCCTGGCCGCGGCCGGGGTGCTGGCCAGCTGCGTCACGGTCAATGTGTATTTCCCGGCCGCCGCCGCCCAAAAGGCTGCCGATAAGATCATCCGCGCCGTCACCGGCAGCAATGGCAGCGCCACGACCCAGCCGGCCAGTCCGCAGAGCGCACCGCCGGCGGCACCCCCGACTGCCGCCAACGCTCGCGAACCGCAGGGCGGATCGATCCTAGAGGCGCTCGCCGGCCGGATGGTCATGGCACTCATCCCGGTGGCGCACGCGGCCGGACAGGCCGATCTGGACATCTCCACACCGCAGATCCGGGCCATCGTCGCGGCGATGCACCAGCGCTTCGCGCAGCTCAAGCCGTACTTCCGCGACGGCGTGATCGGCATTACCAGCGAAGGGGTCATCGCAATCCGCGACCAGAGCAGTGTGCCGTTGATGCAGAGGGCGCAGCTGGCGCACTTGGTGGCGCAGCAAAATCACGACCTGTCGCAGCTCTACACGCAGATCGCCGATGCCAACGGCCACCCCGCCTGGGCCAGCAACATCCGCAGCACCTTCGCCAGCCGCTGGATTGCGCACGCCAAACAGAACGGCTGGTACTACCGCGACAGCGGCGGCAGCTGGATCAAGGGATGAAGACCGGCCCCTGCGGCCTCGCGCTCCATGTGTGGAGCGCGAGGCCGTGCCGGTTCACTCACGGATACCGGAGCTGCGATCGAGCAGCAGCACAGCGGTCGAGAACAGTGCCAGGATCGCGACCAGCATGATCGTGAACGCGACGATGACCGGAACGTCGGACACGCCGAGGAATCCAAAGCGAAACGCGTTGACCATGTAGAGGATCGGGTCGATGAGCGAGAGGTGATGCGCCCAGGCCGGCAGTTGGGCGATCGAGTAGAACACCCCGCCGAGGTAGATCAGTGGCGTCAGCACGAAGTTCGGGATGATGCTGATCTGATCGAAGTTCTTGGCAAACATCGCGTTGAGGAACCCGCCAAGCGCGAACGTCACCGAGGTCATCGCAGCCGCAGCCACCACGATCACCGGGTGCTTGACCGGCAGATGGGTGAAGAACAGCGTGACGATACTCACCAGCAGACCGACCATCGCGCCGCGCAGCAGTCCACCGGCGACATATCCCGACACGATGATCCAGCTCGGCAGCGGCGAGACGAGCAACTCCTCGATATGCTTGCCAAATTTCGCGCCGAAAAACGACGAGACGACATTGTTGTATGAATTGAGAATCACCGCCTGCATGATCAGGCCGGGCGCGATGTACATCATGTAGTTGATGCCGTCCATCGGCCCGATCCGGCTGCCGATCACGGCACCGAAAATCAGGAAATACAGTGTGGCAGTGACGCCCGAGGGAAGAATCGTCTGGCTCCAGATGCGCACTATCCGGTGGAACTCCCGGATGACAATCGTCTGAAGCCCGATCCTGCGAATCTGTGCCATAGATTGCGGGGCCGCCGTCGAATGTTGCACCATCGCACTCATGCCGCCGCTCCCTTCTCGACCAGGCGCATGAAAATTTCCTCTAATCGGTTGACTTTGTTGCGCAGGGAGAGCACCTCGATACCGAGAGCCGAGAGGCGCGCGAACAGATCGTTGAGGTTCTCCTGCTTGGAGACCTCAACTTCGATCGTCGTTTCGTCGATCAGCTTGACAGAGTAGCGCTCGAGGGCCGGCGCCACGGTAAGCGGCTGGCGCAGGCTGAACACGAACGTCTCGCTGTGCAACCGCCGCAGCAAGTTGCTCATGCGGTCGCGCTCTATGATGCGGCCGCCGTCGATGATCGCAATGTTGCGACAGAGCGTTTCGGCCTCCTCCAGGTAGTGGGTCGTGAGGATGATCGTCGTTCCGCGCTGATTGATTCCACGCAGAAATTCCCACATGGAGCGTCGAATTTCGATATCGACGCCCGCGGTCGGCTCATCGAGGATCAGCAGCCGCGGTTCGTGCATGAGCGCGCGCGCGATCATCAGGCGACGCTTCATGCCACCGGAGAGCCCACGCGAGGCATGATTGCGCTTCTCCCAGAGCTGCAGCTGCTTGAGGTACTGCTCCGCGCGCTGGTGGGCGATTGCACGCGGAATGCCATAAAAGCCCGCCTGGTTGACCACGATGGTCAGTGGCGTCTCGAACTGGTTGAAGTTGATCTCCTGCGGTACCACGCCGATGCAGCTCTTGGCCTGCTCGAGCTGCCGGTCGATGTCGTAGCCGAAGATGCTGGCGTCACCGCCGGTTTTTCTCACCAGCGATGTGACGATGCCGATCAGCGTCGTCTTGCCGGCTCCGTTCGGTCCGAGCAATGCGAAGAAGTCCCCTTCCTCGACGGCGAGGTCGATGCCTTTCAAGGCCTGTACGCCGTTGCGGTAGGTTTTGGTCAAACCCTGGACGGAAAGCGCGTTCATAGCCGCTAAGAATCCCTTACCGGCCCGCGCTGCGCAATGGCCCGTGCGGGAGATTGACCCGATTTTCCCTCCGGCAGACTGCTCTCAGGCGGCGAAGTAATGGGCAAGATATTCCTCGAACGTGCCGCGATCGGCCGCCTCGATTGCCTGCTGGCGTTCGAGAGATTCCTGCGCCTCGGCGGCGAATTCCGCGAGGCGCGCCTGGTTCGGTGGATACATCTCAAGGAAATATGCCTTGTGCAGCTTCGACATCCGCAGGGCGAGCTGCGCGAACGACTCCCCGCTTGAGGCCAGCTCCGCCAGCATGCGAGCCGAGGGAGTGCGCGAGGCATCGGCGATCTTGGCGCTCTGCACGGCGAGGGCCTGCGTGTACGGCCTGGCCGGCTCGCCACGATCGAGGATCTCGCACAATGGAACCATTTCCTCCAGCAGCGCCTCGGCCCATTCGCGCAGCGGCACTTCGCGGTCCTCGCGCCAGAGCATCAAGCCCGGTTCCCGTCCGCGGTGCGCCACCGTGAGGTGGTTATGATCGACCGCATGCTGCTCATGGTCCGCGATCGGCGGACTCTCCTTCAGCAGGCACAGCGCGAGGAACGCTTCGAGGAAGCGCATCTTATTCTGGTTCACGCCGACCGGATCGAAGGCGCTGACGTCGAGCGCGCGGACCTCCACGTATTCGACCCCGGCACGGGCCAACGCCTGAGTCGGCCGTTCGCCGGAGCGCGCCACGCGCTTCGGCCGGATGAAACTGTAGTACTCGTTTTCGATCTGCAGGACATTCGCATTGAGCTGCCGATAGGCATCGCCGCTGCGTACGCCGATTGCGGCATATGGCGCATGCGGAGTACTGATCGCGCGGCCGAGGTCACGCACATATTCGGCGAGACTGTTGACCGAAACGGTCAATTCCGCCTGGTTGCGGTTGCGATAGCCGATGTCGCTCATCCTCAGGCTGGTCGCGTACGGCTCATAAGCGCTGTGCGCGGTGAGGTCCGTAAGCGTATGTTCGCGGCCGCGCAGGAACGACTTGCACACGACCGGCGAAACACCGAACAGATACAGCACCAGCCAGCCGTGACGGCGGTAATTGCGCAGCAGATCGAAATAGCGCGCCGAGATGAACGCCTGGGAGTCGTCGCGCGAACCCAGCAGTTCGGCATACGCCGGCCAGAGCGCGCTCGGAAAGGAGTAATTGAAGTGCACCCCGGAGATCGCCTGCATCATCCGGCCGTAACGCACACCGAGCCCTTCGCGGTAGATGCTCTTCATCCGTCCGACGTGCGAGCGCCCGTAACGGGCGATCGGGATGTCCTCATCGCAATCGATCCGGCACGGCATGCTGGTCGCCCACAGCAGTTCATCGCCCAGATGCCGGTAGACGAACTGATGCAGGTCGAGCAAGTACTGCAGCAATTCCCAGTTGGTATTGAACGTGGGGGTGACCAGCTCGATCAGCGCCTCGGAGTAGTCCGTGGTGATGTGCTCGCTGGTGAGCGCCGAGCCGAGCGCCGACGGGTGCGGCGTCTGCGCAAGCAGACCCTCGGGAGTCACGCGCAGTGACTCCTTCTCGACGCCTCGGCGTCCGCCCTGCAGCAGCTGCGACGCACCGCTGTTGAGCAGTGCGGCCAGACGTTTCTCAAACACGATGTCGCGGGCAGCGCCGCTCATGAATGCCAGTACCTCGTCTCAGGGCGCCTGCATGCGGCCGAGAAACTGCCGGATGCGCGCCGCGTTGGTTCCAATGTCGCTCAGTCCAACTCGCGACTCGCTGCGCACGTCCACGCGCGAGCCGCTGCCGTGCGGCCGGACCCGCACCACGATGTCGTCCTTGAAGTCGAAGAAGAACGTGTGGGCGGTCGCCTCGAGGCGTCCTTGCGCCGGCTCGAATGCATCGATGCGCCAGCCGAGGGCCGCGGCCACCTGGCGTGCCCTGGCGAGCGCCTGCGCTGGCGGCAGCGCGAGAAACAGCGGTTTGACGTACGGATAGTACTCGCGCTGCAGCCGCGGCACATCGATCATCCGGCCGCCTGGACCGAGCACTTCGCGACGGTATTGCGCCGGAACGCTCGCATGCGCGCGCGCGCGTAACGCCAGCACGCGCTCGAACTTCGGCGGGTCGTGCAGATCCGTGCTGATGTCGTTGATCGGCGGACTGGTTCGCGCCCGCTCCACCCAGGAGAGCACGTAGGCGGTCACCGCCAGCCCGATGATGATACCGACCACCGCGGCGGTTCCCGGGATGCGCACACCTTTCACCGTCGAGAACAGCACGCCAACGATGGTCGTCGCCGTGCCGAGCACCACCACACCGAGGCCGACCACCAGAGTCATCAGTGCCGGGCCGACACCGGTGAGATGGAACCGGTTGAGCGGGCCTGCTGCGAGCGTGACGAGCAATCCGGCCGCGAGAATCCACAGACCCGCACGGGTGATTCGCCCCGGCCAGCGCGGCGGCCGCAGCGAAGGAAATGGAGGGGTATTCATGGAGGACTCCCCGTGAACAGGCGTTGATCTTGTTGCCCGGCGTCGTTTGAGGCATCTTGCAGCCTCGCGGCCACTGGCGCAACAGAGAATCTCATGATGATCGGCATAATCGGCGGAACCGGCCTCTATCGAATGGACGGCTTGAAAGTCAACGAAACGAGGCACGTGGATACGCCGTTCGGCACACCGTCGGCGCCGGTGATGCTCGGCAGCCTCGATGGAAGGCCGGTCGCCTTTCTGGCGCGGCACGGCCTCGAGCATCATCTGCTGCCGAGCGAAATCAATTTTCGCGCCAACATCTGGGCATTGAAGAGCCTCGGAGTGCGCACGGTAATCGGCGTGTCGGCCGTCGGGAGTCTGCGCGAGGAGATCCGCCCGGGCGATCTGGCGCTGCCCTCGCAATACCTGGATTTCACCAAAGGTCTGCGGGCCGCAAGCTTCTTCGGTCAAGGCATGGTGGCGCACATCTCCAGCGCACACCCGGCGTGCGCGGCCACGAGCGCACTGCTTGCCGAGGCAGCCGAGGCGCTCGGACTGCCGCTGCACCGCGAGAAGACGTATGCATGCGTCGAGGGTCCGCGGCTCGGCACGCGCGCGGAGAGTTTCTGGCTGCGCGGCGCGGGCGCCGATCTGGTCGGCATGACCAACGTGCCGGAGGCGTTCCTAGCGCTCGAAGCGCAACTCGGTTACTGCACCGTAGCGGTCGCGACCGATTACGACTGCTGGCTCGATGATCCGACTCAACACGCATCGGTCGAGCAGGTCATGAATCAGTTCCGTGACAGCCTGACGCGCGTTCAGCGCTTGATCGGGCGCGCGGTCGCGCAGTACCGCGACGATGAGTCGCGTCCCTGCCGGCACGCGCTGCGCTCGGCAGTCGTGACGCCGCGCGAGCAGCTGACGGCGGCGCAGCGGGCCATTCTCGAGTTTCTCAGCAGCTGACGCGCCGCTCAGGTGCGCAGCGGCGCAGCGGGGAGCTGCAGGCCGCACAGCAGCTCGCGCAAACGGCGGCGTGCAGGCCGCGGGTCGCCCGTGAGCCGCTCAATCGCGAGCCGGCAGTCGGCCGGTTCGTCGATGTCGTAAGAACCCTCCAGCCGCTCCACCGAGCGGCTGGACTGGCGACAGACCTGCTCGAGCGCCGCACCGAGCGCCGCCTCGCTCCAGGGCAGCGCGGTGAGGTCGGGCCATCCGGTCCGCGACCCCATCAGCGTCACTCCGCCGTCCGCCGCCGGTATCAAGACGACCTCCGCGCGCTCGAGCGCAGCCGCCGCCGCCGTGAGCTGCCACGGATGCAGCGACGGCGCATCGCTGCCGATGAACAACACCCGACTGCAGCCTCGGCGGCGCACGAGCACGTCGACCGTTGCGATCCGCTCGCCGAGATTGCCAACGGGCTGCGGGATGACCTGCACTTCCCCCTCCAACAGCCCCGCCGCCCAGGCGGCGTCCTCGCTCCGCGCCGGCGAGAGCACCACCGGGCCGGGCCAGGCGGCAGCATCCTCCAGAGCGCACTGCAGCAGCGCTTCGGCAACGGCAAACGCCTGTTCGTCGCCCAGGGCACGCGCCAGACGGCGTTTACCCTCACCGGGTGCCGGGCGGCGGCAGAAGAGCACGAGTGCGGCGCCGTGCCCACGCGAGACGTCGGTCGTCATACCGGTGCTGAGCGCGGTCGGAGGTGTCCCTGCGCCGGTGCGTCAGGCCGCGTCGCGGGCCATGGCACGCTGAAAGGCCGGCCGATTCACCACACGGTCGGCATACGCGTCGATCACCGCGTTGCGCTCCATCAGCGGAGTGTTGCGGAACATCGCAAACGTCGTCCCGTACAGCACGTCCGCGGCGCTGAAGCGCTCCCCGAGCAGGTAGGGCCCGTGCGAGAGCAACGCGGTCAGGGCCGGCACCGCTTCGTCGACGTCCACCCAGCCAGCCGTCCCGCGCGGCACGGCGACGTTGAGGAATTTCGACACGAAGGCCGGCTCGAGCACTCCGCTGTAGTAGGCGAGCCAGGACAGGTACGGCGCACGGTCCGGTTCGCCGGCCAGCGGCCCGAGCCCGCGGTCGGCAAATCGATCCGTGAGATACAGCACGATGGCGGAAGACTCGAATACGACGGTGCCATCGTCACTGATCGCAGGCACCTTGCCGTGCGGGTGCGGGTTGCGCGGATCGACGGCGCCCGAGCCGTCGCGCTTGCGCACCTCGACGTGCCGGATCCGGTAGGGGACGCCCAGCTCCTCGAGCAGGAAGATGAAGCGTGTGGAGCGTGTCTTGGGATGGTGGAACAGGGTGATCATGACCGCACCGGAGCTGTCCGCGAGATTGTATAAACATACAGCTCCCGGCGTGCGCCGGCAAGCCCGGCCCTCGCCGCCGGCGGCCGCCTAGCGCGAAGCCGGTCCGGCACTGCGCCACAGCGGCGAGTCCTCCGGCAGCT
>JAPTUI010000672.1 GCA_028067895.1 Pseudomonadota bacterium
CCTTCCCGAAGCCGCGTATCTGGCGCGAGGCGAGGTCTTCGGGAACGTAGTGTCGAGTCCGCCGGAGACACGCGTCGATTGGGCGAATGCGCTGCTGGCGCAAGGTTCGCGCGCGGTACTGCTCAAAGGCGGGCATGGCGAGGGGCCCGAGACCAGCGACGTGCTGGTGCGCCCCGAGCGCGCGCCTGTGTGGCTGACGGACGTACGTCTCGATGCCTGCATGCGTGGCACCGGGTGTGCGCTCGCTTCGGCGATCGCGGGGGCGCTTGCCTCAGGTGCTGATCTGGAGCAAGCGTGCCGGCGGGGGCGCGCACACGTGCGCGAGCTGCTCGAGCGGCGCGCCTCGGGGGCTGCTTGTTTTCCGTGCAATAACATACGGTAGGGAATGCCTATAGATTCATCGGCGGACCCGATTAGCTGGATCATGCTGGGCAGGGAACCGCGTTCCGCGAGCGAGCTGCTGATGGTCTACGCCGCATCCTCGCGCATGGCTCGGCGTTGTCCGCCGGGGAGACCGTACGCACGATCCGGCAACTGGGCGCCCCCGGCAGTGCGTCAAGTCATACGCCGGACCTCCGATGAACGTCGACTCGCCGAGGCCTACCGTGCCGTACTGTCTCGCATGCGTCGGCTGCGCGATCTGGGGTCGCTCGGATCTGGCCTCCTCCGGCTTGACGAGTCTGGAGACGGCCAGGCACGTGTGGCAGGCGCGGTTTGATCGGCGCCGGCGGCCCCTCGATTGGCCTCTACTCCCTTGGTATGGCCGATCCTAAGACAACGACGCGCTACCGCCTCGGACGCGCCCCTGCGAGAGAGACCGCAACGGTGTAGCTGCCGCGCTTGAGACGTTTCGGCGACTGGACCACACCCGATGCTCGATATATGGGCCAGGTTGCTGCACCAGCAACATTGAGAGCTTCTTGGCGTGCTCTTTGGTTGGCGTCGCATCGGGCTTCGCTCCGCAGTTTGAAAACGCGTACTTCGTAGCCGTTGTCGGCCAATCTTGCCTGTGCTGAGCGGACTGCCGATGGCGACCGAGGTGGGAATTCCGATGCCGTGCAGGTGATCGGCGTGCCGGTCGTGCTCAAAACTGTCGTCTAGCCCATTTTTCTTCCAGCGCGGAAACCGTGCCCGCTTCTCGATGAGATTCCGGTAGGCGCGCACGATGTCCTATTAGAGCCCGCTGCAGGATCTGGGAGTGGGCGTCCACCAGCCAGTGAACTCCTCTGCGCCACGTGAGCGCCTCGCACAGTCCGGCGCAGCCGAGCTTCGATTCCGTGCGCTCCTAGTGGTCCTTCCGCGGCGAGCGCGCGGTTGTAGACCGGGTGACACGAATCCGCAAACCGGCGCATCAAGCGTCTGCGCGCCCCATCCGGACGCAACGCGAACTCGTAGGCTTGCAGCCGTCCGATGCGCGCATGACGGCATTGGATCTATGGAACACGACAGCGATATCCGCCACGGCAGGCATCGTGTTTTCAAGATACACGTGCATTTGGTCAGCCGCGCAAAATTCCGCCACCGTGCCTTCGACGCAGCGGCCACCGAGACGCTGCGGGCGATCTTCCTCAGCACATCGATGTCGCGCAACTCATTGATATCACCGTGTGCACAATCATGCCGAAGTCCCCGGGGGACATGAGTGCCGACGATGAGCCGCGCGCCTCGGTCGGTTGAGCGTGACATCGTCATATTGCCTTTTTTAGAGCGGCCTGTTGACGCAGTTAAAGCGATCTACGGCAAGGCAGGCGGTATACTCGCCCGTGCGCGCTAAAGAAATTTCGCGAGGCACGACCGGCGTTCATGATGATACGATCACGCTTCGCGCAGTTCGTCGGAAATTGCCTGAAATGGGACAACTGACCACACACGTGCTCGACATCAGCGCCGGAATACCGGCGTCGGGGTTGCGAATCCAAGTCGAGGAATGGCCGCTTGGCGCCACATCCCGTTCGGGGACGGCTGCGATCACCGGTTCGGATGGTCGGTTGCCCGCGCCGTTGCTTTCCGGTGCAGACCTGCGTACCGGGCAATATTTGCTGACATTCGATATTGCGAGCTATTTCCGCGGTCGCGGCCTGGTCCTGCCGCAGCCAGCCTTCATCGAAGAGGCGGTGATCCGGATCGGTATTGCCGATCCCGCGCAGCATTATCACGTGCCGTTGCTCATCTCGCCCTGGAGCTATTGCGTCTACCGGGGGGGTTGACGTGCCGGAAACGCCGCCAATGAAACGAACAGAACCGGCGGCGCCGGGAGAAATTTGCTTTCTTCTCGACGGTGATATCGTCCGTGTCGGGAACTGTCCGCCAACAATGACGGTGCTGGAATACCTGCGAGAGGTCGCTCATCGTACGGGAACGAAGGAAGGCTGTGCCGAGGGTGATTGTGGCGCGTGTACTGTTGTACTAGGAGAGCGTGCGGCGGACGGCATGAGAGTCAAGTATCGCGCCGTCAATTCCTGCATCCGCTTCCTGCCCACGATTGACGGACAGGAACTGGTGACCGTGGAGAGCTTGTCGGGTCCGGGCGGCGCTCTGCATCCAGTGCAACAGGCAATGGTAGATCACCACGGCTCGCAATGTGGATTTTGCACACCGGGGTTCGTGATGTCGCTGTTCGCCTTGTATTTGCGCGACGCGACGCCTGCGCGCGATCGCGTCATCGAGGCCTTGGCGGGAAACCTGTGCCGGTGTACCGGTTACCGTCCCATCATCGAAGCCGGCGTTCGGATGGGCTCGTATCCGGCGCCGCGGCTCTGGTCGCGTGAAATGGCGGCCGCGGGAGACCGTCGTACGTTGCTCGAGGCGAACCAAAGAACGCACTCCCTGCGCTTGCCCGGCTTCTATGCGCCGCGGACCGTCGATGAGGTTGCCACCGCGCTCGAGACAGAACCGTGTTCGCTGGTGCTCGCGGGCGGAACGGATATCGGACTATGGGTGACGAAGCAGTTGCGCGATTTGCCACCGATGGTCTATATCGGCGATGTGCCTGAACTGAAGACCATCCGTCACGAGGCAGATGGATTGCGGGTGGGGGCGGCCGTCCCGCTGACGGAGGCCTGGGAGGCGCTCGTCGGGTTGTACCCGCGGCTCGGGGAAATGGCGCAGCGATTTGGCTCCCCGCCAGTGCGCAATTCGGGCACTCTCTGCGGAAATATCGCCAACGGCTCGCCCATCGGTGACAGCATCCCAGTGCTCATTGCGCTTGGTGCGCAGGTTGAGTTGCGGCGCGGCTCGACGACGCGACACCTGCCGCTGGAGCGGCTGTATCTCGGCTATCAACGCAAGGCCCTGGCGCCGGCCGAGTGCATATTGTCCGTGCGAATACCTCTGCCGCGCACCGGGTTATGGGTTTCGGCATATAAGGTATCCAAGCGTTTCGATCAGGACATTTCCGCCGTCGCGGCCGCGTTCGCTATACGGATCGAGTGTGGACGAGTTGAA
>JAPTUI010000123.1 GCA_028067895.1 Pseudomonadota bacterium
CACCTTCTCACCGAACAGCGTCGGGCAGGTGCTGACGCGAAAATCGATGGCGCGCGTCTTCGAGAGCTTCATCTTGATGCGCCCGTCCTGGGGCACCCGCCGCTCGGCGATGTCCAGCCGCGCCATGACCTTCAGGCGGGCGGCCAGCTTGCCTCCCAGCTGGACCGGAGGCTGAGCCATTTCTTTCAGCACGCCGTCCATGCGGAACCGAACCCGGTAGGTCTTCTCGTAGGGCTCGAAATGGATATCCGACGCCCCGCGCCGGATGGCGTCCAACATCACTTTGTTCACGAAGCGGACGATCGGCGCGTCTTCAACGTCGTCCCGGGAAACGCGGTCATCCGCCTCGTCATCGCCGCCCGTGACGTCCAGGCCCTCGAGGTCGACGTCGCCCTCGGTGCCGAGCGAATCGATCTGGCTGCCGGCCTGCTCGATGGCTTTGTCGAGCGCCGCCTGCAGCTTGTCGTCATCGACGATGACCACCTCGATGCTGAGGCTGGTCTGGAACTTGATCTCATCGATGGCATGGAGGTGGGTCGGGTCGGCGACCCCAAGGAAGAGCTTCTTGCCGCGGCGGAAGAGCGGCAGCACCCGATGCTTGGCCAGGAGCTTGTCGCTGACCAGCTTGACGGTCTCGAGGTCGTAACTGATTGCGTCGAGATCGAGCAGCGGCACGCCGAACTCGTTCGAGGCTGCGACCGCGATGTCGCGGGCTTGAGCGGCACCGCTCTCCACGAGCTGGGTCACGAGCGCAATTTTGCGCTCACGGGCCGTGTTCAGCGCCTCGAGGACTGCCGCCTCGTCGACGACGCCATCCTGGACGAGGCGCTGCGGCAGGCCGCCGAGCCCGGAGCGTGCCCCCCCGAGCGCTGCAGAGACGTTGTCATTCATGGACTTACGGTGGTCCGAGTCGATCCGCGGGCCTCAAGTGTACCCAAGCCGGCGGGGCCGGCCATTGTCAAATTTGCGCCCGATCGTGGCACACGCCAAGCCCGCTCACCGTGACTGGGCTCCCAAAAGAAGAAGCCCCCGCTAAGCGGGGGCTTCTGAGCGAAACATCGACGGTTTAGCTTAATAGCACGTGCTGGGGAGATATGCGTCGTTCGCGATCGAGCCGGGCGTCACCTTGGCGCCCGTGGCTATCGTAAGGCCAGTCGAAATGGTGGGCGCGGTTTTACCGCTGCAAACCCAGCTGATGTCGCCGTTGGCCGATGAGTACGCGGTGAGCGTGATGGTTGAACCGCTGATGTTCGTGTTCGCATTGGTGCCTCCGTAGGTCGCCGTAATCACCCCGTCCCCGTACTTCATGCTCTGGACATACGTGCCGCTGATGGCGCTGGTAATGCCGAGGTCCGTCAGGTTGGCGCAGCTACCGCCCGCCGTGCCGTGGTTGGCATAGCATTCGTCGAACGCGGTTTCGATGCCGCCGGCGAGCGAGAGTCCTTCAGAGACCTGCGCGCGGATGGTGTAGTTCTGGTAGGCGGGGATGGCAATCGCCGCCAGGATGCCGATGATCGCGATGACGATCATCAACTCAATGAGGGTGAAGCCCTGTTGCACCGATTTCATGAAGAGACTCCTCTGGGGAACGAATTGGTTCTTGCTTAAGAGGCGCATCGGGCGCCCGCTGTTCAGCAGACAGCAAGCGGCGTGCCAGCCTGGCTGTGATCGCGTAACTCATTGAAAAATAGAATGCTAGGTCGCCCACAGTACCTGCTATGTCAACTTGAGATTGAAATCGCGCAATCCCTGAGGCCATCTCTATGTCAGAAAGTGACGCGAATTGTCACTTGTGGGCCGTTACTTTCCGGCAACGTCTGCGCCGGGTTCGGGAGGCGCCGGCGCGGTGAGAATCTGATGAACCAATCACGTCCGGCCTGACGCGAAGGTGGCGACAATTCTCCGGCTCAGACTTTCATTGAATGAGCAGTGCGACACGCTGACGTTTTGCGTCCTGCGGGATCGGAGCCGATATGATTGAGGCGGGAGGAGTCGCGATGGTTGCGGTGATGTCGATGCCGTCAAAGGCGGAAGCTCTCGAAGCGCACAGACCGCGCAGAATCGAGCTGACCATCCTCATGCCTTGCCTCAATGAGGCCGAAACCGTTTCGATCTGCGTGCGCAAGGCGAAGGAATTCTTACGGCGCGCAGGTGTTGTCGGGGAAGTCCTTGTGGCTGATAACGGTTCAGACGACGGCTCCGTCGAGCTTGCACATCGGGCCGGTGCGCGTGTCGTGCATGTGGCGCAGCGGGGATATGGAAGCGCGCTCAATGCGGGAATCGCAGCGGCGCACGGACAGTTCGTCATCATGGCGGATGCCGACGACAGCTACGACTTCTCCCGGCTCGACGGGTTTTTGCAATCGCTGCGCAACGGCCACGAACTGGTGATCGGTCACCGCTTCCGCGGCGGCATTCGCCCGGGCGCGATGCCGTGGCTGCATCGCTATGTCGGCAACCCGGTCCTCAGCTTTCTCGGCAGGCTCTTCTTTTCATGCCGTATTGGAGATTTTCACTGCGGATTGCGCGGAATCAATCGGGATGCTGCGCTGATGCTGGGCCTGAGTGCGCCCGGGATGGAATTCGCCAGCGAGATGATTGTGAAGGCGGCACTGGCGGGCTGGCGGATCGACGAAGTCCCCACGGTGCTGTCGCCCGATGGCCGTTCGCGACCGCCGCACCTGCGCAGTTGGCGCGACGGCTGGCGTCACCTGCGGTTCCTGCTCATGATGAGTCCGCGCTGGCTGCTCTTTTACCCGGGGATATCGCTCATCACCGTCGGGGTAGCGGTAGAGCTGCTGCTCATGCGCGGCGCTGTCGCCGTCCACGGCGTGGGATTTGGCATCCACACCATGCTGTATGCCGCCGGAGCGACCATTCTGGGCCTGCAGCTGGTGCTGTTCTCGGTCATTGGACGGACCGTCGGTGTGTTGAAACATCTGCTGCCCATGACACCGAGATTGCGGGCCTTTTTGCGCGTCTTTACGGTGGAGCGCGGCATACTCCTTGGTGTTGCTCTCGGACTCTGCGGTTTCGCGCTGGCCGTGTATTCCCTGAATACTTGGTTCCGCGTCCGGTTTGGCCCGCTAAGTCCCCTTACGGCCATGCACGCCGTGATCACCTCTGTCACCTTGATGCTGGCCGGAGGGGAGATCCTGTTCGCCTCCTTCCTGCTCGGACTGATCGATGTCCATCCTGACGAAAGTGCAGACGAGTGACGCCCGCTGACAGATCGGAACCGTCGCCGCTGCGATCTTCACTGATCCTGCTGCTGAAGCGCGCCGCTGCCGCACCACGGTGGCTCGTCTTTGTGTCCTCGTCGCTTCTGGTGGTGCTCGCGAGCTATCACCTCGGCAAGGAGATGTCGTGGGATACGATGGAATACCATGTGTATGCGGGCTTCAGCGCGCTGCACGACCGATTCCGGCAGGACTATTTTGC
>JAPTUI010000285.1 GCA_028067895.1 Pseudomonadota bacterium
CGCCTGTGGCCTGCCGGTGATCAAACACGGCAACCGCTCGGTCTCGAGCCGCGCCGGCAGCGCCGATGTGCTCGAGGTCCTCGGTCTGCCCATGCCGCTCGATGAGCGCGCCGCGGGGGCGTGCCTGGCGGCCTGCGGTTTCACGTTCCTGTTCGCGCCGCACTATCACTCGGCCACACAAGCGGTCGCCGCGGCGCGGCGCGCCCTCGGGGTGCGCACCGTATTCAACATCCTCGGGCCGCTGACCAACCCGGCGCATCCGCCGCTGCGGCTGATCGGCGCGTTCAGCCTGCCAGTGACGCAACTGATGGCCGAGAGTCTCGCCGGCATGCAGATCGAGCGGGCGTTCGTGGTGCACGGTGCGGAAGGATGGGACGAGCCGACCCCGGTCGGACCGTTCACGCTGTTCGACGTGCGCCCCGGGCAGGTGCGCAGCGAGGTCCGCAGGCCCGAGGACTACGGACTCGACTGCTGCTCGTCGGCCGCTCTCGCTGGCGGGGACGCCGAACACAACGCCGCGGCGCTGCGTGCCGTGCTGCGCGCCGAGGCGCACGGTGCGCACCGCGACTGTCTGCTGCTCGGGACCGCACTCGCGCTGGAGGTGGCCGGTGAAGTGAGCGGCCCGCGCGCCGGCATCGAGCGCGCCGCCGAGGCCATCGACAGCGGCGCGGCGGCCGAGGTGCTGCAGCGCATCGAACGGGTGGGAGCGGCGCATGGGCGGTGATTTCCTGGCGCAGATGGCCGCCTCCAGCCGCGCCCGCGCCGAGGCGGCGCGGCGCGAGTGCTCCGAGGAGCGCATGCTCGAACTCGCCCGCGCTGCGCCACCCGCGCCGGCATTCGACGCGTCGGGCGGACCGTTCCGGCTCATCGCGGAACTGAAATTACGCTCCCCGGCCGTCGGGGCGCTCGGCAGCAGCGCCACGGACGTCGCGGCCCGAGTGCGCGCCTACGCCGAAGCGGGCGCGGCCGCCGTCTCGGTGCTCACCGAGCCGCAGCGCTTCGATGGCGATCTGGCGCATCTGCGCTGTGCGGCCGAGGCGCTGGCACCGCTCGGAGTGCCGGCGATGCGCAAGGACTTCCTCGTCGATCCCTATCAAATTGCCGAGGCCCGCGCCACGGGCGCCGGTGGTGTGCTCCTCATCGTGCGCATGCTGCCCGACGCGCTGCTCGACGCCATGATCGCGCGGGCCCGCCTGCTCGGCCTGTTCGCGCTGCTCGAGACGTTCGATGCGCCGGACATCGAGCGGCTGCGCGCGCTCACCGCCCGGGTGGGCAGCGCCGGGCTGCTCGCCGGCCTCAACAGCCGCGACCTCAGCACGCTCGAGGTGGTGCCGAGCCGGCTCGAGGCGCTGGCCCCGCTGCTGCCCGAGACGCTGCCGCGGGTGGCCGAGAGCGGCGTCTCGAGCCCCGAGGATGCGCACCGCATGGGCCGGGCGGGATACGACCTGGCGCTGGTCGGCAGCGCGCTGATGCGCGCGCCCGACCCTGCCGCGCTCGTCGCGGCGATGACGGCGGCCGGTCGGGCCGGCCAGGCGGAGCGCTGAGATGTGGATCAAGATCTGCGGGATGACGACGCCCGAAGCCCTCGAGGCCGCCGTGGGCGCCGGCGCCGATGCCGTCGGCTTCGTGTTCGCCGAGTCGGTGCGCAGAGTCACTGCCCAGCGCGCGGCCGCGCTGGCTGCGACGGTGCGCGGCCAGGTGCGCTGCGTGGCGGTGACCCGTCATCCCGCCCAGGACGACATCGATGAGATCCTCGCGCTCTTGCGCCCCGACGTGCTGCAGAGCGATGCGGCGGATTTCGCCCAGCTGCGCCTCCCTGAGCTCCTCGAGCGGCTGCCGGTGCTGCGCGGCGCGGGCGACTCGCGGGCCCTGCCGCCGCGGCTGTTGTTCGAGGGCGCCGTGAGCGGCGCGGGCCGGACCTGCGACTGGGACGCAGCGGCCGAGGCGGCGCGGCGTACCGAGCTGGTGCTCGCCGGCGGGCTGGATCCGGCCAACGTGGCCGCGGCCATCGCCGCGGTCCGGCCGTTTGGCGTCGACGTCTCGAGCGGCGTCGAGGCACAGCCCGGGGTGAAAGATCCCGAGGCGATAGAGCGATTCGTGAAGGCGGCGCGCATGGGGTGCGCCGCAGTGCAGGAGCCGACATGAGTGTGAATGCAACCGAAGTCCTGGCGGACCTCGCCGCGGGCCGCCTGCCCGACGCGCACGGCCGCTTCGGCCCGTTTGGCGGGCGATACGTACCCGAGACGCTGATCCCGGCGCTCGAGCGCCTCGAGGCCGGCGTGCGCGAACATCTGCACGCGCCGTCCTTTCAGGAGGAGTTGAGCGCGCAGCTCACGAGCTGGGTGGGGCGCCCGACGGCGCTGACGTTCGCCGCACGCCTCTCGGCCGAGTGGGGCGCGCGGATCTGGCTGAAGCGCGAGGATCTGGCCCACACCGGCGCGCACAAGATCAACAACGCACTCGGCCAGGCGCTGCTCGCGCGCCGCCTGGGCGCGCGGCGCATCGTGGCGGAGACCGGCGCCGGCCAGCACGGCGTCGCGAGCGCCGCGGCCTGCGCGCGGCTCGGGCTGCCCTGCATCGTGTACATGGGTGCGATCGACATGGAACGCCAGGCCCCGAATGTCGGGCGCATGCGCCTGCTCGGCGCGCAAGTGGTGCCCGTCACCGCCGGTGACCGTACGCTGCGTGCGGCCATCGACGAGGCGCTGCGCGACTGGGTGTCCGACCCGCTCGGCACGTATTACCTGCTCGGCTCGGCCGTCGGTCCGCATCCCTACCCCTACCTGGTGCGCGAACTGCAGGCGGTGATCGGCCGCGAGGCCCGCGCGCAGTTCCTGAAGCTCGCCGGCGAGCTCCCCGAGGCGGTCATGGCCTGCGTCGGCGGCGGTTCGAATGCCATCGGGATGTTCCATCCGTTCGTGGGCGACGCGAGCGTCGAGATCATCGGGGTGGAAGCCGGCGGCAAGGGCAGCGAACTCGGCGGCAATGCCGCGACGCTCTCCTACGGGCAGCCCGGCGTCCTGCACGGCACCTACTCGATGCTGCTGCAGGATCGGGACGGGCAGATCCAGGAAACCCACTCGGTGTCCGCGGGTCTCGATTATCCGGGCGTCGGCCCCGAGCACGCGCTGCTCGGGCGCATCGGGCGGGTCCGCTACGAGAGCGCCAGCGACCGAGAAGCGCTCGATGCGGTGCGCGCGCTGTGCCGCTCCGAGGGCATCCTGCCGGCGCTCGAGAGCGCGCACGCGCTCGCCGGCGCGAAACGCTGGGCGGCGGCGCATCCCGGCGGCACGCTCCTGGTGTGTCTGTCCGGACGCGGCGACAAGGATATGCCGACACTGCAGCAGACGCTGCCCGCGGAGAGCACATGAACGCCCATGAACGCATCGGCGCGGCCATCCGCGCCGCCAACGCCGGCGGCGAGCCGG
>JAPTUI010000421.1 GCA_028067895.1 Pseudomonadota bacterium
GCTCGTTCACGCGGCGCTCATCAAACGGCCCGATGTTCTCGCCGCCCTGGCCCGCTACCGTGCGTCGGAGGCCAATCTGCGCCTCGCGATCGCACGGCAATATCCCTCGATCGATATCGGACCGGGCTATCACTACGACCAGGGTGACAACAAGTTTCTCCTGGCGGTCTCGCTTCCTCTGCCGATTCTCAATCAGAACCAGGGGCCCATCGCACAAGCCCGCGCGGCACGACGCGTTGCCGCGGCGGAATTCAAGGCAATTCAGGCGCAGGTTCTGGGCGAGATTGAGCGGGCGCAAACGGACTGGAAGGCCAGTGCGGCCGAGCTCGCCAGCGCCCGCCAGGTGCGCGCGTCGGCGGACAACGTGCTCTCACGACGCCGGACCGAATTCGCTGCGGGCCAGATCGGCCGGCTGCGCCTCCTCGGAGCCGAGGAGGCGTTCGTGCAGGCCGAGCAGGGAGCGCTTGCCGCCTCGGTACACGAGCGCGCCGCCCTAGGGGAGCTCGAGGCGGCGCTCTATCACCCCTTTCTGGTCGCGGCGGGAGAGCATTGATGCCGAAGAAGATGATGCTGTGTCTCGTCGGCGCGATGGCTGCGGCAATGCTGGCGCACGTGGCGCCGGCCGCCGGACTCACCCCCGTCAGGCTCGATGCCCAGGCCTTGTCGGCGGGTCAAATCCGGACGGCGCGGCTCAAACGCCTCGAGTCTGCGCCTCGAGTATCCGCGTACGGCATCGTTCTCGATCCCGGACCGCTCGTGACGCTCGCATCACAGGTTATCGCCGCTCGCGGCGCGGCCACGGCGGCTCGCGCCAAGTCGGCTCTGGCGCGGAGCGAGGCGAGGCGCGCGACCCGACTCTACCGCGCCCACCACAACGTCTCGCAAGCGGCGCTGCAGAGCGCGCAGTCAAGCCTCCAGATTGCCGAAGCCGAGCAGGCGACAGCGGCCGCGAAGCTCGTGCAGTTGCAGACGCGCATGCTCGCCCACTGGGGCCCGGAACTCTCCGCTGCGGCGCTCTCCTCGAGAGCGCCGTTACCCGGGCTCGAGAAGGGCGCGGCGGCGCTCGTCGAGGTGAGTCTGCCACTCGGCCAGGCGCTGGGGAATCCGCCCACCGAAGCACCGGCATCTACGCCCGACGGTGAGACTGTCAGGCTACGTTTCATCGGTCGCGCACCACGTGCCGCCACCGGCGTCGCCGGGCAGAGTCTGTTTTATCTGATGCCCGCGCAGACTTCGGCGCCGATTGGGACACCGCTTGCCATCGCCCTGGAGAACGGGGCGACAGAGGCAGGCGTTCTCGTGCCCCGCTCGGCGGTGGTATGGCATCAAGGCGAGGCTCTCGTCTTCCGCGAGACCGCCCCGGCCTCCTTCGCGCCCGTACCGATTCGCGGGTCGTTCCGCTCCGGCGACGGATATTTCGTGCCGGAAAGTGCGGGGACTCCGCTGCATGCGGGCGACCGGATCGTCACCGGCGGGGCAGCGCTACTGTATTCGGCCGCCACGCAAGCGGCGCCGGCGGCGAAAGCCGCGTGGGCAGGTAAGGCCGACGATGGCGATGATGACTGAGGTAACAGGCTGATGCGCGCCATCGTCGAATTCTGTCTGCGCTTCCGCTGGATCGTCATGCTGGCGGCACTGGGACTGACCCTGCTGGGTATCCTGGCGGTGATCCGTGCGCCCTACGACGTGTTCCCCGAGTTTGGCCAGCCGACGATCACCGTCGTCACCAATGCCGCGGGCCTGGCGCCCCGACAGATTGAAGCCTTGGTCACGACGCCAGTCGAGGACGCTGTAAACGGTATTCCTGGGCTTTCAGTCCTGCGCTCACAGTCCATGGAGGGATTGTCGCTCGTGACTGCGGTCTTCCATGGCAGCACCAATGTCTACCTCGATCAACAGCTGGTCTCGCAGCGACTGGCTCCGCTGACACCGACACTGCCGCCCGGAGCGACCCCGGTCATCGCGCCTCTCCAGTCCTCCACCGGGGTTGCGCTGACCATAGGCTTGACCGCACCGAAGCTCTCCTTGATGCAGCTTACCGAGATTGCCCGCTGGACGATCCGTCCAGCGCTGCTCGCGGTCCCAGGCGTATCGAAGGTGGTAATCTTCGGCTCCCGGCCCGAGCAGTTACAGGTGCAATTCAGCCCCGGCAGGTTGATTGCACTGCACACGGGTCTCAATCAGCTCACCACGGCCGCAGCAGCCGCAAGCGCCGTCCGCGGTGCGGGGGTAGTGAATACCTCGAATCAGCAGCTCTTCCTGATGACTCACGGCCAGGCGACGACGCCTGCCGCGCTCGCCGGCAGCTTGTTCCTGCGCCGGGATCATCGCAGCGTCACCATAGGCGAGGCCGCTCATGTCGCGGAAGGCTCGCCGCCCCCGATCGGTAGCGCACGGGTAGGCACGCAGCCGGGCCTGGTGCTTGTGATTGGCTCGCAGTATGGCGCCAACACACTCGCCGTGACCCGGGGGCTGGATCATGCCCTGGCAGCGCTTGCCCCGGTCTTGAAGCGTGACGGAATCATCGTTCAGCCGAACAGTCTGCGGCCCGCCTCCTTTATCGATGCCGCGCTGCGGGACGTGCGCAATTCTCTGGTTATCGGCGGGGTACTGATCCTGCTGGTGCTCTACTTCGCGCTGCGAAACTGGCGCACCGCCGTGGTCTCGTTCATCGCGATTCCGCTCTCCCTGCTCGCCGCGGCATTGATCCTCACGCGGCTGGGCTTCAGCCTCAATACCCTCTCTCTGGGTGGACTCGCGATCGCGCTCGGGGAGGTGGTCGATGATGCGGTCGTCGGCGTCGAGAACATCCATCGCCGCTTGCGTGAGAACCGTGGGCTCGCTCAGCCGCGAAGCGCGCTTGCGGTCATGCTGCGCGCGACCCTCGAGGTACGTAAGGCGGTGATCTATGCCACCTTCGCGGTCGTTCTCATTTTCCTGCCCGTGCTGTACCTCACTGGCGTTGCCGGACGGCTGTTCCGACCTTTGGCGCTTGCCTATATCTTCGCGATCCTCTCCTCGCTCGCAGTGGCGCTCACAGTCACGCCGGCCTTGGCTTCGATCCTGCTCGGACGCGATTCGCTCGATCCCGCTGATCCGCCTCTCCTGGCTCGGGCCAAGCGCGTTTACAGCCGCATGCTCGTCTTCGTCGAACGGCATCTGCGTGCGGTGCTCGTGTCGGTCGTCGTCCTGGTCGTCGTCGGTTTGGCGAGCGTACCGGCGCTGCGTACGAGCTTCCTGCCGCAGTTCAACGAGAACGATCTAATCGTGCACTTCGAGACGGCCCCTGGCACTTCACTCGCGGCTACGACGCGCGTAGGGGAGCGGGCGATCCGCATCATGGAGAAGCTGCCGGAGGTTGCCCACGTGGTGATGCACGTCGGCCGGGCGCATCTCTCGAACGGCAATGCGCTCAC
>JAPTUI010000287.1 GCA_028067895.1 Pseudomonadota bacterium
CTCGACAGCGACGGCCTGCTCCAGTAGCCGGTAGAAGAGCTTGCCACGGCTGCGTGACTTGCGTTGGTTGAAGCGAAATGTGAACTCGTCGAGGTAAGCATCCAAATGTTCCAGACTCACCCCGCCTTGGTGGGTTCCCAGCAGCCAGCGTTTGAGCAAGGCGACCGCCAGATGAACGCGGGGCATCCATTCCGAAGCGGTCTTGCTGTTTCCTTTCAGGACGGCGACTTGGCGCCGGTAGGCCTTGCCGTTCAGCGGCTGATACCCGGGCCAACCGTCGGTGTGGACGACGCTGCCTGGCTCTATCGAGTCCTCGATGAACGGCACGAGGCTTTCCGCCGACGCATCCGAATCCGGCCAATGCCTTCTCCATCCTCTTCCACTGCAACTGCAATCATGGCCTTGGTTTCTGTCTGGCGTCCGTGAACTCCTTCTTCGCCGCCCACGAAGGCCTCATCCGCCTCAACCCGCCCTTGCAGCCGGTCCCGGCCAGGGCGCACCATGGCTCGACGTAGTTTGTGCAGCATAGCCCAAGCCGTCTTGTAGCTTTTCAAGCCCAACCCTCGCTGCAACCCCATGGCGCTGACACCGTTCTTCTGGCTGGTTACCCACCATGCGGCGCGAAACCACAAGGTCAGCGACAGGCGGCTGTCTTGAAAGATCGTGCCGGCCGTCACCGAAAGCTGGCGATGACAGCTCGCACACTCCCACAACATCTCCGACACTGGCCATGCCTTCTGGTTTCCACAGCGCGGGCAGCGGAATCCTTCCGGCCAGCGAAGTGCAAACAGATACTCCCGGCACGCCGCCTCGGTCGAAAAGCGCGCCTCCAACTCCAGCAGGTCTCGCGGATAATCCTCCACGCCTAAAAACACTCCAGGTTGTGGTCACCTGAGGAAAGTACGTACCCATCTAACGAAAAATACCCGCCCTCACGAAACCCAGCAAAAACAGCCCTTTTACACTTTCCTGCGCAGAGCCGGAAATTGCAGTAGTATCGGCAACGGAGGATGCGACGATGAAACGCGTGTCCAAATCATTGCTTCTGCCGCTGATGGTTGCGGGTCTTCATTCCCTGGCCATGGCTCAGGCTTCGCCGACAGCGCCCATCACGCTGCCGCCCATGGGCTGGTCGTCCTGGAACAGCTTCTCGAACACGATCAACTCGTCCATCACCATCGCTCAGGCCAACGCGCTGCACAACTCCGGTCTGCAGAAGGCGGGCTACGTCTATGTCAACATCGACGAAGGTTGGTGGCTCGGAGAGCGCGACTCGGGCGGCAACATCGTGGTCGATCCGAAGGCCTGGCCCGCCATCCAGCCCGGCGAGCGCGCTGGAGACATGAGCAACATCGCGCGCTACATTCACTCGCTCGGCCTCAAAGCCGGCATCTACACCGATGCGGGCAAGAACGGTTGCTCGATGTACCCCGACATTGGCCCAGCGTATTTTCACACCGGCAGCGAAGGCCATTACGAGCAGGACTTTCTCCAGTTCGCGCGCTGGGGCTTCGATTATGTGAAGGTCGACTGGTGCGGTGGCGCCAAGGAGAACCTGGACCCTGACTTTCAATATGGGGAGATCGCAAGAGCGATTGCGCATGCGGAGAAGATCACTGGCCGCAAACTCTACTTCTCCATCTGTGAATGGGGCAGGCAAAGCCCGTCCACCTGGGCGCCCGGCGTGGGCGGAACCGACCAGGCTATTTGGCGCACAGGCGGCGATATCGTAGCTCCGGTCGTCGCAGCAGGCCCGCACTCTGAACGAAAAGTCTCACTGGAAAACATCTTCCGAAACTTCGACGCGAACTATCACCCCGAAGCGCAGCACACCGGCTACTACAACGACGCTGACATGATGGTGGTCGGGATGCCGTCTCTGACCCCGGCGCAGAATCGGCTGCATCTGTCGCTGTGGGCTATGGCGGCCACGCCGCTGCTGATTGGCGCGGACTTGACCACCCTGAATGCCGCGACCCTCGCCGATTTAACCAATCCGGAGGTCATTGCCATCGACCAGAATCCGCTCGGACTGCAAGCGGTCAAGGTTGCCGAGAATGGGTCGGGACTGGAAATCTGGTCAAAGTTTCTTTCCGCGAGCGGCGAGCGCGCCGTGCTGCTGCTGAACCGGACCTATTTTCCCGCTCCGATGAGCGTGGCGTGGAAGGATCTGGGCTTGACAGGCTCTGAGGCGTCGGTGGGCGAGGTCTGGACCGGGAAACAGCTGGCTGCGATCAAG
The DNA here is from genome assembly GCA_028067895.1 of Pseudomonadota bacterium. GTDB lineage: Bacteria > Pseudomonadota > Gammaproteobacteria > Steroidobacterales > Steroidobacteraceae > 13-2-20CM-66-19. The sequence continues at coordinate 2,240 of JAPTUI010000287.1, forward strand.
GACAAGTATAACGCGACTGTTCCGCCGCACGATGCGGTGCTCCTGCTTGTCAGGGGCACGGAAGGGACATTCGCGCACTATGCGCCGGATCCGACCGACAAGGCTTCAATCAGCTCTGAGACGCGCTTTTCCGATATTGCCGCCACACCCGCAACCTTCGTCCAGGTGCGCATCAACTATCGCAACCCTGGCGCGGAAACACGCATTGCCGCGTTGCATGTCAACGCACAAGCCGGCACCCGCATCGCCCTTCTGCCCACTGGGTCAAACACTTCTTCGGCCTGGATACAGGTCAGGCTCGACAGGCGGGGGAACAGCAATCAAATTCGCTTCACTCAAACCGCGAACGTACGAATCGAGTCCATCGATGTATTCTAATACTCTAGTTGTAGTTAGGTAGAGTGGAGCGATTCTTCCGCTCACAACCGCTCAGCAAGCGCTAAAGGCACGCCAGATCCCACTGCCGGACCTCCGAACGCGCAAACAGATCTCCTATGCGCTGATGTCAACTCGCTCTTGCAACCCTCGATCGATGCCCTCATCGCTTTCGCGTCCAACCGGCTGCGCCGTTAGCTTATGCCCTCTCTGGCGTTTGGGGGAAGTTACGGTTTTGATACAACTGTAGTCTTAGTAGCGCGCCCATGTAACCGACCAATGCTGGTCAACTTTGGTGGGACGGATAATCATGTGCCGAGCGTCAGGAAAATCGTAATGCAAGATCTCACTTTTACCGGCTAGCTTATCCCGGGTCGCCGATGCTTGAACGTGATATATCAATTGGTGTCTCTCTGGTTCAAGCTCATAGGCGCCGAATGTGGCTTCGTAACCGTCATGAACAAACTCGTTCGACAAAGACGTCTGCGGGTACATGACTTGGACGGCAGCGCGACCGTCTTTTGTATAGATCAGCAGTCCTGTAGCCTGCTCCGTTTGCGCAGGCTTACCGTCGGGGCCCGCCGACTCGATGATCGGTGCCGCAGACTCGGCAACCGGAGACGACGGCCAGGAGACCCCGCCGAGCCCGGTCACCGGTGCCTCCGAGCCCGAGGAGGTGGCGAGGGGTGGTGGCGAGGAGCAGCGGCGAGGAGCGGTGGCGAGGGGTGGTGGCGAGGAGCGTTCGGGCCCGAGCGTGCGGACGAGAGGACTCGAACCTCCACCC
>JAPTUI010000546.1 GCA_028067895.1 Pseudomonadota bacterium
AGAACCACAGACTGATGCCGTGCCCAGTGCGCGGTCATGAAATCGATGGTCTCCACGGCGCGCAGCGCCACCACGAAATCGTAACGGCGTCCGTCGCCCATCACGCCCACGGAGCGCACCGGCAGAAACACCGCGAAGGCCTGGCTGGTGCGATCGTAGAGATCGTGCCGGCGCAGCTCCTCGATGAAGATCGCATCCGCGCGGCGCAGCAGGTCTGCATACGACTTGTGCACCTCGCCGAGAATGCGCACCCCGAGTCCGGGGCCCGGGAAGGGGTGCCGGTAGACCATTTCGCGCGGCAGCCCGAGCTCGATGCCGAGCCGCCGCACCTCGTCCTTGAACAGTTCACGCAGCGGTTCGACGAGCTTCAGGTGCATCTTCTCCGGCAGCCCGCCGACGTTGTGATGCGACTTGATGACGTGCGCTTTACCGGTGCGTGCACCGGCCGACTCGATGACATCGGGGTAGATCGTACCCTGGGCGAGGAACTCGACGCCGGTGAGCTTGCGCGCCTCTTCGTCGAAGACCTCGACGAAGGTGCGCCCGATGATCTTGCGCTTGGCCTCCGGGTCGGCGACGCCGGCGAGCGCGCTGAGAAATCGCTCTTCGGCATCGACGCGGATCACGCGTACGCCCAGATGCTCAGCGAAGGTGGCCATGACCTGATCGCCTTCGCCGAGGCGCAGCAGGCCGTGATCGACGAACACGCAGACCAGCTGTGTGCCGATGGCGCGGTGCAGCAGCGCAGCGACGACGGAGGAGTCGACGCCGCCGGAGAGGCCGAGCAGCACGCTCCCGGTACCCACTTGCGCCCGGACCCGCGCGATGGCGTCGTCGATGATGTTCCCGGTGCTCCAGAGCGCCGCGCAGCCGCAGATCTCGCGCACGAAGCGCTCGAGCAGCCGTGTACCCTGGGGCGTGTGGGTGACTTCCGGGTGGAACTGCACTCCGTAAAAGTGCCGTTGTTCGTCGCACATGCCCGCGTAAGGGATGCTGCCGGTCGCGGCGAATCCGCTGAAGCCTGCGGGCAGCGCTCCGACGCGGTCGCCGTGGCTCATCCACACATCGAGCACGGGGCGGCGCTCTGCATCGCGCCGGTCTTCGATACCCTCGAGCAGCCGGCAGCTCGCCGTGAGAGTCACTTCCGCGTAGCCGAACTCCCGCTCAGTGGAGCCGATGACCTGCCCGCCGAGCTGGTGGGCCATGGTCTGCATGCCGTAGCAGATGCCGAGTACCGGCACCCCGAGGGTGTAGACCAGCTCCGGTGCCCGAGGCGAGCCGGCAGCGACGACCGATTCCGGTCCGCCGGACAGAATGACCCCGCGCGGCTTAAATGCGCGCACCGCCTCCTCAGCGACGTCCCAGGGGTGAATCTCGCAATACACTCCGAATTCGCGCACGCGCCGCGCAATGAGTTGCGTGTACTGCGCGCCGAAGTCGAGGATCAGAATGCGGTCGGCGTGGATGTCCCGGTGTGGCGCGGCGGCCGGAGCGGATGTGTTCATGCCGTATGCGGCTTCGCCGCGGTTCTCGTCGGTCGTGGGCGGAGCATCGGGGTCAGGACACCCGGTAATTGGGTGCTTCCTTGGTGATCGAGACGTCGTGGACGTGGCTCTCGCGCATGCCCGCCGTCGTGACCCGCACGAACACCGGTCGGGTGCGCATCTCGGTGATGTCGCGGCTGCCGGTGTAGCCCATCGCGGCGCGCAGTCCGCCAGCGAGCTGCTGCAGGATGGCGACGACGCTGCCTTTGTACGGCACACGCCCCTCGACGCCCTCGGGGACCAGCTTCTCGAGCTCGGTCGCCGCGTCCTGGAAATAGCGATCGGCCGAGCCGTGGCGCTCGGCCATGGCACCGAGGGAGCCCATGCCGCGATAGGACTTGTAGGAGGCGCCCTGGTACAGCTCCACCTCGCCCGGGGACTCCTCTGTGCCCGCGAACAGACTGCCGATCATGACCGTGTGCGCACCGGCGACGATGGCCTTGGCGATGTCGCCGGAGAAGCGAATTCCACCGTCGGAGATCAGTGGCACGTCGCTGTCGCGCAGCGCCTCGGCCACGTTCGACACGGCGGAGATCTGCGGAACGCCGACGCCTGCAACGATGCGCGTGGTGCAGATCGACCCCGGTCCGATCCCGACCTTGACCGCATCCGCACCGGCATCGACCAGCGCGCGTGCCGCTTCTGCGGTCGCGATGTTTCCGGCGATGACCTGCTGATCGGGCCAGCGCTTCTTGATCTGGGCTACGGTCTGGATGACGCCGCGTGAATGACCGTGCGCCGTATCGACGACCACCACGTCGACGCCGGCCTCACGCAGTGCGGCGACTCTATCGAGGGTGTCGGCGGTGGTCCCGACGGCCGCACCGACGCGCAGCCGCCCGCCCTCGTCCTTGCAGGCGCGCGGGAATTCCTTCGCCTTCTGGATGTCCTTCACGGTGATCATGCCGGCGAGTTCCTGCTCGCCGTTGACCACCAGCACTTTCTCGATGCGGTGCTTGTGCAGCAACGCCAGCACTTCTTCTCTCGGCGTCGTTTCGCGCACCGTGATCAGGCGCTCCTTCGGCGTCATCACCGTGGACACCGGGGCATCGAGTTTCAGCTCGAAGCGCAGGTCGCGGTGCGTGACGATCCCGACGACCTTGCGGCCGAGCACCACTGGCACTCCGGAGATGCCGCGGGCGTGCGTCAGATCGAGCACTTCGCGAATGGTCATCGTGGGCGGGACGGTGATCGGGTCCTTGATCAGACCGCTTTCGAACTTCTTGACCCGGCCGACTTCGCGCGCCTGGGCCTCGATGCTCATGCTCTTGTGCACGATGCCGATGCCGCCTTCCTGGGCGATGGTGATTGCCAGGCGCGCCTCGGTCACGGTATCCATGGCGGCCGAGAGCAGCGGCACGTTCAGGCGGATGCGCCGCGTGAGCTGGGTGGACAGGTCCACCTCGCGGGGCAGAATTTCGGAGTAGGCGGGGACGAGTAAGACGTCGTCGAACGTCAGGGCTTGTTCGAGAATTCGCATAGCTAATTCTACGCATCGGCAGCCCGCCGGTAAACCTCGGTGGTATGGTTCGCCCATGTCCAGCGCCGATGTCATGGGTGAGAGCGCCGCAGCGCCCACCCCCGCCGTATTCACAGTCGCTCGGCTGAACCGGGAAGTGCGCACGCTGCTTGAGCGCGGTCTCGGTGTGGTGTGGGTCGAGGGCGAGCTGTCCAATCTCGCCCAGCCCGCCTCGGGGCACTGGTATTTCTCCCTCAAGGACCGCGAGGCGCAGGTGCGTTGTGCCATGTTCCGCATGCGGGCTTCTGGCGTCGCCTTCACTCCGAAGGCCGGGCAGCAGGTCCTGGCGCGCGGACGGGTGAGTCTGTACGAGCCGCGC
>JAPTUI010000115.1 GCA_028067895.1 Pseudomonadota bacterium
AGGTCACCGTGCGCGCTTCCTGCTCACCGCCGAGATGAGTGATGCGCGCATCATGGGCGCGATTGGCCTGCAAAAGCTCCGTCAGGGTCGATACGTTTGACATCAATGAGCCTCCGGCCGCGCTTCGACGCAGCACGTCGATGAAAGACGCTTGACGCTCGCGCCGGCGCCGGCGCTCAGACGGCTCGCGCGGCGGCCGTATCTGCCGGATCCCCGCGTTGACCGCCTGCCGGCGGCTGATAAGCCCCGGCGGCGCGCGCCATCAGCAGATACTGCATGAAGATGCGGTTGGTTTCGGCTTCATGCTCGCTCACCGTGGACTGATCTACCGGCTCAAAGAAACAGGTCGGATCCTCGCCAAGGTAGTCGCCGCTATGGTAAAACGCCAACGCGCGACAACCGCCACAGGTGTACTGATAGCGACAGCGGCCGCAACGGCCTTTGAGGCGGGAGCGATCGGTGATTGTCGCGAAGAGGGGACTCGATTCGACGAGTTCGTCAATTGGCTTCTCGCGCACGTTGCCCCCACTCAATGCGTCGAGCAACACCGGACACACGGAGACATCGCCCTCCGCGTTGATGGTAAGCCATGAACCGACCCAGCAGCCAATCGATGGATTCTGCGGCACGGTGTTGTTGCGCACACCTCCGGAGACGCGTGCATGCAGTTCGGGCGAAAGAAAGTACGGAGTGTAGCTCACGTAGCCGTGCGGGCGGCGGCGCAATACCGGGTGGAAGTGCCGCTGCAGATCATCGCGATCGAAACCCAGGCCGGCGAAACAGTTGGCGCCAGATCCGCGGGGAACGAGTGGCGAGCGATTGTACGCAATGCCGTTCGTTACGCAGAAATCGACGGTTTTCTCGAAGCTGCCGGTATTGTACTTGCCGATGGTGATGACAACGTGTTGATTCAGCCCGAGCTCCGCGCAGTCGCGCAGCACCTGGATGGTCCGTTCCGAGCCGTTGTCCCTGCTCCACTGGTTGTCCGCATCGACTGCATTGAGCCCGACGACGATCCGCGCCCGACCGCCCGTAGCGTCGTGGATCCTCTGCAAGCGCTGGCGAGTGAGTTTTTTGCAATTACTGAGAACCGAACAACGAAAGCCAAGATCCACGGTCAGGCGCAGCAGGTCGTCGGCGTCTTTGCGCATCAGGAACTCTCCGCCGCTCCAGGCGATGGTGTGAATCCCGAGACGACGGGCCGGCAGCATGATGCGCTCGCGGATTTCCTCCAAGGTCAATTCATTGTGAAAACTTCGCCGCACCGTGTGCGCATCGTTGCTGCCGGTCATGCACATCGGACAGCGCAGATTGCATCGGCGTGTCGCCTCGAAGTACACGACCTGAAATTGATATTGCATTGCCCGCTCCGTCACGTCACCGCCGTGCACCGGAGTACCGAGGCGCACCTCAGTCCCCGGTGCGGCGCTTACCAACCACACGCGCATTGGCCACCCTGCGGCCGCGCGCATCGATCTCAACATAGACGCGTTCACTATAGCGCCGGGGTTGGATAGGGAATTTGATCGAAATTAATCCGGCCGTGTGCGTTTCTGGTGCGACCAGGTGCCACGGCGGGGCGGAAGGAGACTCGGGCTGCACGGTCAACCGGGAAAAACCACCCACCTGAATCGCCAGTGCAGCATTCGGAAAAGGCGGCGTCTTGCTCGGCTGCGCGATACGCACAAAATGGCCAATTCGCGTGCTGCCGGCTTGGCGCCAGCGGCAAAATTTCGAATACCTCGCCCGTTCGGTCAAAATGTTCACAAAGGCCTGCTCCTGATCTCGCACATCTGAGTGACCGGCTCGCGCGGCGTGATCGTGCCCAGTTCCACAGGCAGCAGGCCGCGCCGATGAGCCGCCCGACGGCGCACTGCTCAGCGCGCATCGATCGAGGAAGTCGGCATCCGTCGTAATCGGCCGGATCGGCCCGGTCGGAGTCGCTTCAAGTAGCGCACGAAGCGATCCGAGCCTCACTTCGGCACCCCGCGCGATCTTCGCGAAGACATCTGCATCACCGCGGGTTCAGGCGCCTCGATGACGAGGCGCCTTCAGATCACTCGCACCAGCAGGTCGGCGCTGGGCACGGCAAATCTGTTCTGGTCCGGGATGGGAGGATCGAGGTCGCTGAGAGGGTGCTGTGTAGGTTGGCGAGGCGGCTAAAGGGATGGAATGGGAGCGATCTGGCGGATCTGGGGCGGCAAGTGATGAGTTCTGTGGCGTTAGAGAGCCGAGTGCAGGCGTAGCGATCCGTCACCGTGGTGCACGGTGGGATGGTCGGTGAGGGCGAGCCCGAGAGGCTAGTGGGAGGCAGCCGCTGTGGTGGCCGCGCAGGGCGTGCGGCGAGCGTTCTCGCTCATTAACAGATAGTCAAAGATGCTACGGATGTTGCGATTGAGGCGGCGGAGCGTTTCGGCGACCTTGCGGCCGGGCTTTGAGTGGATGAGTGCGACGGCAAAGCGGCGCAGGCGGGTGACATTTTCCGGGCCATGGCCTGAGCGGATGTGGCTGCGGTCCTCGTCGAAGTTCCAGTCGATGACATAGTGGCAGCGGTTTTCTATCACCCAGTGGCCGCGGTTGATCTCGAGCAGGTGCTGTGGGGAGGCCTCGGAGGCCGGACGACTGGTGATGCCGTAGGCGAGCTCGCGGGTGAGGTGGCCGGTTTTCTTGATCAGGACCTGGCGCTCGATGAGGAAGGCCTGGGCGAGAGAGAGGGGAACTCGAGGTAGGAGTTCAGAGCATCGGTGACCCAGATGGAACGGGTTTCGATGCGCCCGTGGCCGCAGGAAGTTTCGCTGAAGTGAGCAGTGCCCGGGCGGTCGGCGAAGTAGCCCGACTTCGCCGATTCGCCCTCGATTTTGACTCCGGACGGGCCGTCGGCGGCGCCCAATCAGGCACTTGCGCGCGTGCCGGGGCCGGAAGTGGCTGTAGTGAACTTTGGGGGTCGACCCCAGAGAAATCAACCAGTTATCACCGGCCTGCCCCGCGAATCGGCGGGCTAAGAGAGTCATTGTGCCAACTCCGGCACGTTGCGGAAGTTGTCGAGCGCGCTCGGGTTCGCAAGCGCGTCGATATTGTGGACTCGCCGGTTGTGGATGACTTCGCGCACAGCAAGTTCCGAGAGCTTGCCGGAGCGGGTGCGGGGAATGTCGGTAACAGCAATGATCTTGGCCGGCACGTGTCGCGGTGATGCATGGGTACGAATCGCATCTCGGATCTTGTTCTTGAGCTCCTCATCGAGGTCGACGGCGGGGTTTAGGCGCACGAACAATACGACGCGTACATCGGCCTTCCAGTCCTGTCCGACCGCGATGGACTCGGCGATTTCCGGCAGACTGTCGACCGCGGCGTAGATCTCGGCCGTGCCGATGCGCA
>JAPTUI010000290.1 GCA_028067895.1 Pseudomonadota bacterium
CGATCAGTGCACCGGGTCCGCCGCGCGCGACGAGCTCGGCGCCGAACGGATCGTCCAGGTTGATGACCCGGTGAACCAGCGCGTCGAGTTCGAACAGCCGCGCCTTGGCGCGCCCGTAAGCCTCCAGGGTACCGTGGTAGTCGAGGTGGTCGCGGGTGAGATTGGTGAACGCGGCGGTGTGCACGTGCACCCCCGCGATGCGCTGCTGATCGAGGGCATGCGAGGACACCTCCATCCCGACCCAGCGCGCCCCGAGTGCGCGCACCTCGGCGAGCTGCCGATGCACCGTCACGGCGTCGGCGGTGGTGTGCGCCGAGTGGCGCAGTGCGTCCGGGCGGCCGTAGCCCAGGGTGCCGAGGTAGGCGGCACCGCGTCCAGCGTGTTCGAAGGCCTGCGCCAGCAGCCACGCGCAAGTGGTCTTGCCATTGGTGCCGGTGATCGCGCCGATGCCGAGCGCGCGCGACGGCTCGCCGAAGAATCGGTCGGCGATGAGTCCGGCGCGCGCCGAGAGCTGCGGCACGGCGGCGAGGAACGTCCGCGCCGCGAGCGCGGCGGGCACCTCGGCCGGCGGCTCGTAGAGCACGGCCGCCGCGCCGCGTGCGAGCGCTTCGGCGGCAAAGGCGAGACCGTGCTGCGTACGGCCGCGGCAGGCGAGAAACAGCGCCCCTGGGCTGACCGCGCGGCTGTCGAGCGTCACGTCGGTGACGCGCAAGCCCGCAGGCGCCGCGGCGAAGCCGCCGAGCAGTTCGGCGAGCTCGCGGCCGGGGGGGGTGCGATGCGGTGCGGCGCTCATTGCAGCGAGGCCACCTGCAGCGTCTGGGCCGCTGGCAGCGGCTTGTCCGGTGCCACGCCCATCAGACGCAGCGCCTGGCCGATCACCTTGGCGAACACCGGCGCGGACACGTCCCCGCCGTAATACAGACCGGCGCGCGGATCGCGCAGCACCACCACTGCGGCCAGACGCGGTGCAGTGGAGGGTGCGACGCCCGCGAACACGGCATTGAAGTGGTGCTCCCGATAGCTGCCGCCGTCATCCTCCCAGGATGTGCCGGTCTTGCCGGCAACCGTGTACCCGGGGATGTTTCCCGAAGGCGCCGTACCGCCCGGCCGAACCACACCGCGCATCAATTGCAGCAGTTCGCGACAGAGTTTCGCCGGCACGATGCGCCGGCCCGGCGGTGGGGCGTTCACGCGCAGGAAGGAAATCGGCCGTTCGACACCGAGCGCGCCGAGCGTGGCGTAGGCGTGTGCGAGTTGCAGCACCGTGACGGACAATCCATAGCCGTGCGACATGGTTGCGATGCGGATCGGGCGCCAATCCTTGTACGGCAGCAGCACACCGGGGGACTCCCCCGGGTAGCCCCCGGCGACGTTCTGGCCGATTCCGAAGCGATGCAGGGTGTGCCAGATGAGCGAGCGCGGCAGCGACAGGGCGATGTGCGCCATGCCGACGTTCGAGCTCTTGGCGAGCACCGTGTAGATGCCAATTGGTCCGAGATCGGTCTCGTCGCGGAAAATATGGCCGTCGACTTTGATGTACCCCGGGGAGGTATTGATGATGCTGTGGCTGTTGTATTGGCCGCTCATCAGCGCCGCGGCGATGAAGAACGGCTTGATCGAGGAGCCCGGCTCGATCGTGTCGGTGACGGCACGGTTGCGGTAGCGCTCGGGCAGCAGCTGCGAGCGATCGTTCGGGTTGAAGGCCGGCTGATTGACCATGGCGAGCACTTCACCGGTGTCGACGTCGATCACCACCATGCTGCCGGAGCTCGCCCGCTGCGCCTCGACCTGCGCCTTCAGGGCCCGGTAGGCGAGGTACTGGATGCGCATGTCGATCGAGAGCACCAGGTTGTGCCCCGGGCGCGCCGGCCGGATGCTGTCGACGTCCTGCACGATGCGCCCGTAGCGGTCCTCGATGACGCGCTTCTCGCCGTCGATGCCGGTCAGCCAGGAGTTGTACTCGAGCTCGAGGCCGTCCTGACCCTGATCGTTGATGTTGGTGAACCCGATCAGCTGCCCGGTCACCTCGCCGGCCGGGTAGTAGCGGCGGTATTCGCGCGCCAGATAGACCCCGGGGATGCCGAGCGCCTTGATCGCGAGCGCGCGCGGCGGCGGCAGCTGGCGTGCGACGTAGAGAAAATCGAGACTGAGATTGGCGCTGATGTCGTGCAGCACGGTCGCGGGGTTCAGACCGAGCGCCTGCGCGAGGCGCGTCACGCGCGCCGGGTTCTGCATGATCTGCTTCGGGTTGACCCAGACGGAGTCCACCGGGGTGCTCACCGCAAGCGGCTCGCCGTAGCGGTCGGTGATGACGCCGCGATGGGCCGGGATGGTCACGATGCGCGTGAAGCGCGCATTGCCCTGGCCGGAGAGAAAGGTGTACTCGACCAGCTGCAGGTCCACGGCGCGCGCCACGAGCACCAAGCCGAGCACGCCCAGCACGCCGAGCAGGAACAGGCCGCGCCAGCGGTAGAGCGGGGTCTGCGGACGGGTGCGGCGGGCCTTCATGGGCGCACGACCACGATGTCCTGCGGGGGGGGCATCTTCATGTGCAGCTTCGTCTGTGCCACGCTTTCGACCAGTGCGTGCGTCGACCAGGCGCTCTCCTCCAGCTGCAGCTGGCCCCACTGGATGTCCAGGTTGTCGCGCTGGCGGCTGAGCTGCTCGAGGTGGATGAACAGCGCGCGCGCACGGTAGCGGCAATACACCGCGCCCACCCCGGAGGCGAGCACCGCGACCCAAAGCGCCGCGAAGACGAACGCGAACGTGGTGCGCCGCACCGTCATGCGAGTTTCTCCGCGACGCGCAGCAGTGCGCTGCGGGCGCGCGGGTTGCGGTCGATTTCCGCCGGCTGCGGCCGGACCTTGCGCCCGATGCGCCGCAGCCGCGGTGCGAACTCGACCGGCAGGGCCGGCAGATCGGCGAGCGCCGGGTCGGGACGCGAGTGCTTTTCGATGAACCGCTTGACCAGGCGGTCTTCCAGGGAGTGGAAGCTGATCACCGCCAGCCGCCCGCCCGGAGCGAGCACTTCGAGCGCCGCGTCGAGGCCGCGCCCGATCTGGCCGAGCTCATCATTGATGTACATGCGCAGGGCCTGGAACGTGCGCGTCGCAGGGTGTTTGCCGGGCTCGCGCGTGCGCACCGCGCGCGCCACGATCTCGGCCAGCTGGGCGGTGCGCTCGATCGGCTCGCGAGCGCGCGCCGCGACGATCGCCTGCGCGACCCGGCGCGCAAACCGCTCCTCACCGAGGGTCGCGATCACTTCCAGGATCTCTTCAACGCTCGCGCGCGCGAGCCATGCGGACACCGCTTCCCCGCGCGTCGGATCCATACGCATATCGAGAGGGCCGTCGGCGCGAAAGCTGAAT
>JAPTUI010000527.1 GCA_028067895.1 Pseudomonadota bacterium
AAATGCTTGAAACGTTCCGGTATTCGTCGAAGCGCAGCAGCCGCTTCCTTTCGCAGATCCGCTGTTCGGATCCGCGCACGCCGCCGCCACGATCACTTACACCGCACCTGCGTCACTGATCTTGAAAACCAGTCCATCAAATATCGAGGCCCGGCTCACCGGCGCAAATAATTCCAATGTATTCTGGATTCAGAATATCTTGAGTTTAGTTTTATTTACGAATAAACTGCGCTTATTCTCAATTACTGATATTCTCATGACCGTCTACCACATCAGGACACCCGACCAGCTTCGCTCGGTCCTGCGCCGATTACGCAACGCCCAAGGGCTGAATCAGACCGAACTTGGGCAGAAGGTCGGGCTCTCTCAGGAGCGGATCTCGGCGATCGAGAATCACCCGGAGCGCGTGACCACCGATCAGCTGCTCACCCTCCTAATGGCTTTGGGCAAGGAACTGGTGATCACGCCCCGTGCGGCCCAGGGTGGCTCCCCTAGGAGTTGGTAGTGGCTGGTCGTCCCTCGAGCCGCAGATCGCTCGCTGTATGGATGAACGGAGAGTATGTTGGCGAATGGACCTTCTCGCCGCGCGGTGGCCATAGGTTTCGCTACGCCGAGCGATGGCTGAGCAATCCACTCAGGCGTCCGCTCTCGTTGTCATTACCACTCGAACAGGGTACAGCCCCCCTGACCGGAGCACGCGTTGAAGCGTTCTTTGACAATCTCTTGCCGGACAGCCAGAACATCCGCAAGCGCATCTCTCACAAATTCGGGACCGGAATGCGCACCATGGATCTCCTCGAGAAGATCGGTCGGGACTGCGTGGGGGCCGTTCAGCTCCTGCCAACCGAGGCAGAACCTCCCAATGTCCACCACATAGATGCCGAGCCGCTCACCGACGAACAGGTCGCACAGATTTTGGACCGCACCATCGCCGAATCGCCTCCCGGGATCTCTGATGAGGAGGACCTGCGAATCTCGATCGCCGGCGCGCAGGAAAAGACCGCACTGCTCTGGCATCAGGACCGCTGGTGCAAGCCATTGGGCCCGACACCCACGACTCACATACTTAAGCTCCCGCTGGGCGAAGTCGGCGGGATGCGCGCTGACTTCTCAACATCCGTCGAGAACGAATGGCTGTGCGCCGAGATCGCGCGTGAACTGGGTCAATCGGTTGCACGCTGCAAGATTGCCGCATTCGGGCGACACAAAGTCCTGATCGTGGAACGCTTCGACCGACGGCTGATCGATAATTCATGGTGGGCACGCCTGCCGCAGGAGGATTTCTGCCAAGTCTGCGGAATCCAAAGTGAACAGAAGTACCAGGAGCGCGGAGGGCCCGGGATGTCCGCAATCCTCAGCGTACTGCGCGGCAGTGAGAATGCCGAAGCTGATCGAAAAAACTTCCTATCTGCACAATTTCTCTTCTGGATGCTGGCCGCACCAGATGGTCATGCCAAGAATTTCAGCGTCTTCATCGAGGTCAACGGCCGATACAAGCTAACGCCATTATACGACATCATGTCCGCTTGGCCGGTCATTGGTGATGGACACAACAACTTCCAATGGCAGAAAGTGAAGCTGGCCATGGCCGTCCGCTCGAAGAATTCGCATTATCGTATCGCCGAAATCCAGCGCCGCCACTGGAACACAGTAGCGAAAGCAGCCGGCATGGGTGAAGACTTCGAGCCCACCATTCAGCACTTCGTGAACACGGCGCCTCGCGCAGTCGAGACCGTATCAGCTCGGTTACCCGAAAACTTTCCGAACTCCGTCAGCGAACCCATCTTCAACGGCCTGCTGGCACAGACAAAACGGCTTGGATAGCCGGCCACAATTCCCAAATACGAATGCGCAACTGACTCCTGGTTCAAGCGTGGGCCCGTCAGCGTTGCCCCCGCTCCGGCGATCCAGACCCGTGCGACATGCATGCAGCGGAATTGGCGATCCCTGTCATTCACGCGAGGGCGTCGTGAGAGAGATCTGTGTACCCGAGCAATAGACGTTCCTCGCGTAATGCCCGGTGAGTCCCGATCTGAGCCTCCTGCAGGTGACATTGACGGGTCTGTCGACCTGCGGTCCTGTCACTCGGCGATCCAATTGGATGTCTTGGATTCTTGCGGTTCCCAGAAGCGAGCCCGAGATCGTGACGGCATGTGCCAGGTGCAGATAGCTGTAGGGCATCACGAACCCCATGCCGAACAGACAGCAATTGAGCCAGAACCCGGTACGGATCTCGCCTACAAGGGTTATGCGGGTGGGCAGTCGCACGAGCGGTCCGCCGTGCGCCCGAGAATACGCCTCAGGTGGTTCGATGCCGCGGAACAGACTGACCGCTGTGCCGCGGGACTCCGGCTCGCCCCACTGTGCCCAATCGTTCGTACGCAGCAGTTGCATGCAGGCCGCGCCTGATCGTGCGCCCGACGTTGACCCCGCTCCCATGCGCGTGGTCTGACACAATGCGGTGCCTCGGATTACCTGCAGGCACTGCACATAAACGGCAAGGTCGAGGGCGGTCTTTAAGTGATGCACTGGCGCGATCCGCAGGCAGGACCGCCATGCGTCGCCGCCCAGTACGCGGTGCCGCATGGCATAACGCAGCTCCGCGTAAAGAGCACCCATGTAGCGGCAATCAAGCTGTTTGCTGAGCAGCTTCATGCCCGCCCACTCCGAGTTCTCGGTGGTCGTCTCCGTGTTCCGGTCAACGGGGATGGACTTTCCGCGTAGCGCGGCGCACCAGACACTTCTCGCGGCACGCAGGGTCGGCGCTGCGATGTAGCGCAAATAGACTGATTGCATCCTCTCGGGGCGCATCGGCGACGCTGTCGAGACTTGAAGACCAATAGACAAGCAGACGACGCACCAGCACCATTTGTTCATCGAATCCCTCCTTGCAGCCGCAGCGCGTTCGGCCCCGTCATTGACGCACCGTAAACCGCGCTCGGTCGCCCTCGCCCGCCGTTGGCGAGCCCAGCAGGCACATCGCGCCGACCTTTGCGCTCTCGGCGTCACTCTCGCTTCTTTGAGATGTAGACGTTCGATGGCGCTCGCAGGACGACAACTGCACTCTGCCGAGCATTCTATACCCCACGTAAGCTTCCGAGCCAATGCAGGATAGCGGATGAGGATGATGCCCGACTTGTTCTTGGTGGCAGCAGAAACGAGCTGCCCGAAGTCCTTGTCCTCGGTGAGCGGCAATCGACACTCGGATGCTGCAAGCTCGATGACTTTCTCGTCCTCGACGCCGGGTATGCGTTCCGCGATCGAGACGGCATCGTGCCCGGCAACGCGTACGCCGACGACGACAGTGAAGTCGCAGCTCTCGTCGACGAGTAGTCGGATGATCTGCGGCTGAGTCGTCTCAGTCGGCG
>JAPTUI010000637.1 GCA_028067895.1 Pseudomonadota bacterium
AGGCCTCGGCGATCGCGTCGGTCGGAGGACGCCAACTACAGGTGATGATGTCGTCGTAGTGAGCGCGCAGGGTTTTTTCGAAGACTCGCATGAACGGCGGGCGGCTGCGCAGGGCCGAAGCCCTCCGCCGCTTCAGAACGGGCGCGGTGCTGCCGAGATAGCTGTAGCTCCAGAAGTGCTTGAACTTGTCCTTCAACACCGAGGCACGGTAGATACTGCGGATGCCGTGGGCTGGGCGGTTGAGCTGGCGCCTGTGCGGCTTGGTGCGCGTGACCAAGCGCATGCCGCGCAGCCAACGCAGACCCTTGACGGATTTGCGTTGCGCGGCCACGAACTCGCGCCACTGCTGCTTGTGCACCGCGTCTGCCGCTTCGTTGAGGGCCGTCACGAGGCGGAAGCGGTCGATCACCGGCGTTGCGTTCGGACAGTGCGCCTTGATCGCCTCGCTGTACGCCACGCTCATGTCGCTGCCGGCCCAGCTGATGCGGCTCTTCTGTCCGTCACTCAATGCCTCGGCGAAGAACCGGTCGATCGTCTCGCGTCCCTTGCTTTCCCCGACCCACACCACGCGGGCGCGGTCGAGATCATAGGCGAGGGTGGCGTAACGATGCCGCCTTTTAAAGGAGATTTGGCTGTCGCCCAAATTACCGGAGAAGACACAGAGCCTCCCGACGTACGCTTGAGCGAGTACCACCTCGATTGGGCGTGCAAAAACTTTTCTTCAAAGCACTGACGCAAAACCTGCAACTGAAAACCTTAGCGGGCACCTCCCCGACAGCAGTGAAGACCCAGGTGCGGACTGCGCTGATCACGCTGCTGATGCTGGGCTTGATGCAGCTGCCCTCACGCCGGGGCCGGTGGATGTCCAATCTGGTGGCGCCGCTGCGCATAAACCTGTTCAGGCACCGGCACCTGTGGGCATGGCTCGACAATCCCTTCGCCGTCCCACCCGATCCGCAGGGACGTGAGCAAGTGGCTATCGCATTTTGACTTGGACAGCATGAGGGGGCCTGAACTTGAACGCGATCCAAAAGCTAGCAAATCACCCGCGAAAAGACGCAGTCAGTCCAGCGAATTCCGGGCAATTTAGCCAGCAGTGAAATTCATTATGGGCTCCGAGCGGCGGGTTCATCGCGCCGGTCCAAATGACGTCCTTCGTGCGGCTTGCTGTGGCAGCAGTTCCCACCGGCGCAACGCCCTCAATGAGCGCTCCGGTGACAACGACCGGTGCGCGCTCTTATGCGACATTCGGCACACTCCGACTGAGAGCACTTCGGGACCGCGATGCAGGCCAAGCATGAGCGATACCCCAATGCAGTTTGTGAAAACCGTCGCCACGAGGACTCCGAATGTCACTCCTCATCGTCTTTTCACGATAGAAAACAACTGCATACAATCGGTGACAGATGAGATCGTGAGAGAATAAGAGCGAAATTGACTGATGTCAATAGATATTGCACACAATTGATCAGATGCAAAGGCAGGCTTTATCGTTCACGAAACCTGCCTCGTCGCCGCGCGCCAAAACGGACCCTCCTCGTGCGCAATAGTCCGTGAGCGCGCATGCGGTAGCAGTGCCATACGGAAGGCGTCGAGCGCGCACCATGCCGCTGGGCAACCTCGCTCATCAGCGTCTCAGGTCGCTCCATTTCGTGCATGACCCGAACCTTCCCGGCCACCCACCACTTCCGCCGTGGCGGCTTTCCTGCAGCTGCCGCTCGCCGCTGCCCGCCTTCCGCCTTGACCTTCGCCATCGGCGCACAACCGTACGTTCTCGTTACGACGGGCTCCTCATCCCGCTCGCGCGCCACTCCTATCCATGGGCCGCGGCCACACGTGTTACCCATAGTCCACAGGCCAAAGCCGGCTGCCGGCATCCCGCACTGCATACCAGAGGCGCCAAGCGGTCGGGCAAGCGCAGCGAGCGCCTGTAAACCCACGCGGAGATCTGCTTCGTGCGAAATTCGCGTAGCCGGTGGGTCGAGCAGCGCAGAGCAGCGACCGAAAATCCCAAGAATTCATGCAATTAGCTCTTTTGGAAATTCGGATTCAGCCATATCTCGGCAGCATTCAATTAGATGTCTCCATCTGTCTTTATCCACACATCTTTGAGCCATCTGGCCCCTCCTGAGGGACGGGCTGAATACAGGTGAAGCGGTTTGATAGTCTCCTGCGCCGTATATACGCTGAATGATGCGACATCGCGCGGTATGGATCATTTCGGAGGGCGAGCATGATCGAAGCTGAACGACATCGAATTATCAAGAAGCTCGTCGATGAACACTCGATTATCAGTGTGTCCGATCTCGTCGATATCGTTGGAGCATCCGAGGCGACCATTCGACGTGATATTGGCTCAATGGCCGAACGCGGGGAACTCATCCGAATCCGCGGCGGAGCGCAATCAGTGTTACCCCGTCATGAAGCGCATCTGGTCGGGTCACCCTTCAAATTGAGTCAGGAACTGGCCGCCCCTGAGAAACGCGCCATCGGGCGCGCCGCCGCGAAGCTGATCGAGCCTGGCCAGAGCATCATCATTTCCGGCGGAACCACGACTTACGCACTGGTTGAATTCCTTCCCCGGGAAGGTCTCGACATCCTGACCAATTCAATCCCGATCATCACCCAGTTGCTCGGTACCAGCCGCAATCGCGTCACGGTCCCGGGAGGTACAATCTACCGGGAGCAGAATATCGTACTCAGTCCGTTTGAAGACGATGCCACGAATCATTACACCGCGAGGACACTGTTTGCCGGTTGCTTCGGCCTCAACCGGTTCGGCGTCATGGAGACCGATCCGCTTATCGTGCAGTCGCAAGTGCGACTCCTGCGCCGTTGCGAGCAGTTGGTGATTATGGCCGATTACCACAAACTGCGTCAGCGCTCCTCGATCGTCGTCGCCGGTATCGAACGGATCACGGTGCTAGTGACCGATCAGCAGACGCCCGATGAGGAGCTCGAATGGCTACGCTCCGCGGGGGTGCGCGTCATACGGGCCGAAGTGGAAACATCGGATATGCAGCTCGATAGCAGGTAAAGACCGTGTGTGTTCATCGTGCTTGAGGCTTTTTTGCTTCGTGGCGCGACGGATTGCAAGGTGTGTTTCCGGTAAGAGTGCGTAACGCGGAGTGACTGATACCAGTAACCAGCCTCCGGCAAGGCCGCGGGCTTTCGAAATGTGAGCCGCTCAAAGCGGCTATAGGGGGTCGCTGACGGTCCCTAGCCTGGATTTCCACGCGCTGCTGTTTCGCTAAGAGTGAGGCGGTTCGTCAGGCTGTCAGACGCAGGCGTACCCCGTTCCACCAGGGTACTTCGATGGCGGTGTCGAGGAGTCCTGAAGCTAGCACGATCGGCAGATGCGCGCGACG
>JAPTUI010000279.1 GCA_028067895.1 Pseudomonadota bacterium
GGTTATTTGGCGCCCCGTGCGGGATTCGAACCCACGGCCCCAGGATTAGGAACCCCGCAATGACGCGGGACGATGGAGATCGATCGAAACTTTTCGAGCACCGTCAGGCACCCTCTCCTGTCTGACCGGCGGTCATCAGACCTCTTCAGACCGGTAGCGTCGGGTAGATCAGCCAAAGTCAGAGCCAAAGTCTCGGCCCCAAAAGAGCACGGGACGTGTAGTCCTGATCACTTGGCCGTCGAACCCCGCGAAAACACAAGCGAACTGAATCGCACCCAGGATGAGAATTCCTGGGCTCTTCAGTCAAATCCACGAAAGCAGCCCAAGAACTTTGGCTGCTCTTTGGCATTCGCACGGGAGATGCAAATGGCGGCAAATCCATACGTCGAAGCCCGTCGAGAATGGGATGAGCGATACGCCGATCTCGTCCTCGGCAAACGCAACTGGCAGATAGCGGCGGGCGGACTGCTTGTCGTCTCTGTGATACTCGCGGGCGGCATCGTCCGCCTCGCGGCGCGCAGCCGCTATATCCCGTACGTTGTTGAAGTAGACAAGCTCGGATACTCACTCACCGTCCCTCAACCTCTAACTCCAACCTCAGTTCCAGAAGTAACGGCACGGATGCAAAGATACGAAGTCGGCGCCTTTATCCGCAACGCGCGCGGGGTTAGCACCGATCCTCAGGTCGAGCATCAGATGCTCAATACTCTGCTCGCGCACTCTCGGGGCGCGGCGGACAAATTCCTCGACGCGTACTATCACTCGGAAGGTTTCACGCATAACCCGTTCAAGATCGCCGAGAAGCAAACTGTCTCGGTTCAGATCGATTCGATTCTTCAGCTTTCGCCGCAGAGCTATCAGGTGCGCTGGACGGAGGTTCCGCACGATCTGAACGGCGTCGAGATCGGTACGCCAACGCATTGGGAGGCAGTGCTGCAAACCCAGATTGTTCCGCCCAATTCAGACGCCGCGATCCTTATCAATCCGCTCGGCTTCTATGTGACGCAGATCAGCTGGACTCAGCAGCAAAGCTGAAGGGAGGAAATGCGATGAAATCGATCAGGTCCGCAGGCAGCATCGCACTTGCGCTAACGCTCGGAGCTTGCGCGTCACAACCGCCGGCTGCTCCCCCACCGCTCAATCTCGTGACTGAAGCCCCGCCGGAGCCCGCGGCGACTCCTGCACCGCTCACCGGAGCTCAGCTTCTCGAGCAGCAGCCGAGCGAGGTCCGGGCGGCAATCAAAGAGCATCAGCAGGACGGCAAGTGGCCACTCTACAAGACACCCCAACTGGCCCTCTACCCATACGGTGAAGACCCCGAACCGATCGTCGAGTGTCAGCCGCTGCGGACCACCGACATCCAGCTTCAGCCCGGCGAGACGATCACCGACGTGGCGATGGGCGACACGGAGCGCTGGATGGCGACGCCGGCGGCATCCGGCGACCCGCGCAATCCGGTACCCCATCTGTCCTTGAAGCCGCAAGTGGCGGGCATCCAAACCAACCTGACGATTTACACGACCAAACACATCTACCACATGACCCTGCGTTCTCGCGGAAGTCACGCGATGCAGGAGGTCGAGTTCTACTACCCGGACGAACTGCTGACGGCGAGGAAAGAGGCTGACTCGGAAGCGGCGAAAGCGAAGCCTGAAGCCGCCGATCGACCGGGCGACTCGGACAACGTCGTAAAGGTCGCGAGCGTTGAGCCCGCGCAACTCAACTTCGCCTATACCGTCGCTGGCGGAAATGTCCCGTGGAAGCCGATTCGCGCCTTCGACGACGGCTCGCACGTTTACATCCAGATGCCCGCCGGGATGAAGACCAGCGAAGCACCCGCGCTGCTCGTCAACGCCGGCAGCGGAACGCAGATGGTCAACTATCGCGTAGCGGGTAACTACTACGTGGTCGATCGGCTTTTCAGCGGCGCGATTCTGGTTTCCGGAGTCGGGCGCGATCAGGACCGCGTGACGATCCGTTACGCGGGCGGGACGAGGTAATCGCGATGGCAACCGCAGAGCCGATTCAGGACCAAGACGAGCAGGAACAGGAGCATTCCGGCGGCGGGCGTTTCAACCGCCTGCTCGGAATCGTTTTCATTAGTGTCGCGATGGTTGGCGGAGTGGCAATCGCGCTGGGCGTGCAGTCCTCCGGAGCGCGCTCGGACGCCAGCGTCGAGAAGGCTCTCAACGACCCCGGCGCGGCGGCGCGGAATCGCGGAGAAGTCGAAGAACTCGCTGCGCACGGCGCGAAACGTCACTCGATACCGAACTTCGCCGTGACTCCAGCGATTGTAGGGAGCGTTCAGATGCCCGCTCAGCCGCGCGCGCCGAGACCTCCGAGTCGGTACGCGCAATGGGCGGAAGACAAGTACATGAAGGCCCTGGAAGCCCCCGAGATGGTCGCTGCCTTTCATGGTGGGCAGACGCTCGAAATCGGAAGTGCGAAAGGTCAGATGGGCGCCAATCCCAACTCCAATTCCTCGAGCGATAAGGCCGCGACGCTGCATCCTCCCGCATCGCCGTACACGGTGATGGCGGGCAGCGTTATCCCGGCAGTTCTGGTCAGCGGAATCAACTCCGATCTGCCAGGTCCGATTCTCGCCCAGGTGAGCCAGAGCGTGTTCGACAGCGCGACAGGAAGGTCGCTTCTTATTCCGCAGGGGAGCCGTCTAATCGGGGCATATTCGAACGCTTCGATATACGGGCAGCAGCGGGTCCGGATCGCGTGGCATCGGCTCATCTTCCCCAACACCGCGAGCATGGATCTGCCACAGATGCCGGGCGCGGATCAGAGCGGCTATTCCGGATTCACCGACCAGGTCAACAACCACTACCTCGCGACGTTCGGGACCGCGGCGCTGATGAGCCTGATCAGCGCGGGTCAGATGGTCGGGCAAATGGTCACCTTTGGCGGCGGCGCCGGCTACGGAGCATACGGCTACTACCAGCCTAATCAGTGGGCAATGGCGAGTGAAATGGCCGGCTCGGCCGCATCGGGCCAGTTCGGTTCTCTGGGCCAGCAGATGATCGGCAATGGCATGAACCGGCCGGCCACGCTCGAAATCCGGCCGGGTTACCAATTCAACGTGATGGTGACCGAGGATCTGGCGTTTCCCTGTCCCTACAAGAACTGAGGCAATCGAATCTTTGGAAGGAGAAGTTCGATGGGAGTTCTCAAACGCAAACAGGAAAACGAAGCGATCACCTTCAAGCTTCCAGCCGCGCTCAAGCACGAGATTGAATCACTGCGCTCCCGCTCTGAAGACGCTGGCTTCGACCTTGGCGAGACAATCACGGCGGCGATGTGGCGGCTGTGCAAACAGATCAAAGCCGAGCTCGAAGGAGCCTCGCGTGCGGA
>JAPTUI010000016.1 GCA_028067895.1 Pseudomonadota bacterium
CGGAAGTGCCCTATTCACACAGGATCGAGCAGACTTGCTGGAAATCCTCGACGATCGTCTCAACGTGCGCTCCACGGTGATCTGCAGCCAGCTGCCGGTGGATACCTGGCACGCCTATCTCGGGGAGCCGACTTTGGCGGACGCCATCTTGGACCGCCTCGTGCATCACAGTCACCGCATCGAGCTGAAGACCGAGGGGGAGTCCCTGCGAAAGACCCTGCCTCCCTCACCCCCGGCGGCTGCACCCGGCACAGCGAGCGCCAAGCGCCGTACCTGAGCGGCAGCACCGGAGCAGCGCGGGGTCGAGCTCATGATGAGAATCCGCCACCCCCGTGCGGCAGAGGCCGCGGGAAGCGGTTCGGCGAGGGGGCGCTCAGGGTGTGCGCCTCCCGCCTCGAGGTCACCGCGCCGGGCGGGCGCACTCATCCCGCAAAGCCCCGCACGTCCTGCCCAGAGAAGGCAGACGCCGGGCATCCTCCCCGGCTCGCTGCCGCCCAGCAGACTTGAATCCGTCGCCAGCCCGGCGACGCAGCATCCGCGACCTCGCTCGGCACCGATGTATCCCCGCCACCGGTCCTCATCGTGAACACTCCAGCAACATCGGCCGCCCCGGCCGCCGATACAGCCCGATCGTTCACGATGAGCTGGAATCACTGATCACTTTGCGCGGAATACGCAGATCGGATCGCCGCCTCGGGGACATCCCGACCTCCGCGTGCCACGACACGGTCCGCAAGATCGCGAGACGCGGCGCGGCCGACATTGCCCAGAGGGTCCTGCAGGCCTGCGGCCAGATCGTACGGTTTGGGATGGCCAACGACTACACGTCGCACAATCCGCTCGCCGGCATCAAGGCGGCCGAGGTGCTGAAGCCGCACGCCCGGCGCAACAATCCGCGCATCGATCCGAACGAGTTGCCGAGGCTCCTGACGGCCATCGACGGTTACGTGGGCTCCGAGCGCACGTGCCTGGCGCTTAAGCTCATGGCGCTGACCTTTGTCTGCACGTCGGAGGCGATCGGCGCCAAGTGGCATGAATTCGACGTCCCCGCGGCACGCTGGGTGATTCCCGTCGAGCGGATGAAGATCCCGCGCATCGTGCCCCTCAGTTGGGAGGCGCCCGCGGCTCTGCATCGGCGGCGTGAGCTCTCGTTCGATCGGGAGCTCGTGTTCTCTGGCGATCTGCGCTCATCCAAGCCGGTGAGTAGCAACAGGCTGTTCTTCGCGTTGTATCGCATGGGGTATCGCGGCAGGTTGACGGGGCACGGATTTCGCGATGTCGCCGCAACGATCCGGCACGAGCAGGGCTGGCCGCACGAGCACATCGAGCTGCAGCTCGATTTTCAGCCCGCCCACAGCCGACTATTCTCACGCCGACGGCAACACTAATGCAGGTCTGCAGCGCGGCCACCGACCAGTCACACGCGCGACCCCAAAGATGAACCGATGGCACGAGCGATGCCGGCAGGACGTTCTGAGTGTTCATGGGCTACGATTGGGACTCGTGGGTGCTCATGGTGATTGAGGTTCGCATGTGATTCGGGCCGTTCAGAGACAAGTTGTCACTCAGGCGCAATGATGGCCGGGCGGCGCAAAACGGGAACAGGGAGTTTCGCCAATCATCAGGGAAACAGCCGGACTCCGGGTGGGCAGGACTCGTTCGATCGCACGCGGCATCCGGGGCCTGGGCGATACAAGTCGGCGGTCCCGCGATAGCGCGGAACCATCTGTGTCCTGATTCGTCCTGAATGTCGAGGTTGCAGTATCTCGTCGCGCGCGGGAGCGGCTTCGAGTTGGCACGTCGCTCTGAATGTCGGCTCCCTCCCTCCTCATTTCAACCCTCTACCCCATTTTTATATATCGTCTTCTTCTCGCGACGCCTGGGCCGCTCCGCAGCGCTACAGACACCCAGCGGAACAAATGCGCCTCGAGAGAAGATCGCCGATATGTTAGCGATACACCTTGGCCTGCCTTGGGCTGTACATGGCTCTCAGGATACATTCATACTCGGTTTCCGGGATAAGCCCGAGCGCTTCCCTTCTTTCGTCGAGACGGCCGGGGCTTATCGTTGGCTTCATGACGACACCACCGTTGAAGAACTGCGTGCCGTATATCTGCTTGCGACCCTCGCTCAATCGGACGCGATCCACAAACATGGCGTACTCCTCTGGGGACAATTCATGACGTTTGAAGAGCTGCGCGATCGGCTTCAGCCATTTTCGCTGCCACGTGGGATCCTGGTGCTGCACGAGTAGCCATGCCGCATTCGTGCCGTTATAACCTACCATTTCCGGTGTAGGGAATCCGTATTTCTTGAAAATCCGCTTCAGGCGTTTGCCGTTTTCCGCATCAA
The DNA here is from genome assembly GCA_028067895.1 of Pseudomonadota bacterium. Taxonomy (GTDB): domain Bacteria; phylum Pseudomonadota; class Gammaproteobacteria; order Steroidobacterales; family Steroidobacteraceae; genus 13-2-20CM-66-19. The sequence continues at coordinate 2,353 of JAPTUI010000016.1, forward strand.
TTTCATTTACACGACGGATATACTCTGGAGCAGACATGCCATGTTGGATCAGCGCAATTCTTGCCTCCTGATCTTTGCGTGCCATTTGTAGTAGTTCGGTTCGAAGCGCTGGATTAGTTGGAGCGTTTTCGTGCGGTCTTCTGGAATAAAACTGCATGTCAACTCGTTTTTCCTCGGCTACGGCGGTTGGGCACCGAGCTTCCATTGAGTTCAACGGGATACTCGCGCGCGCAGAACCGCTCTTACGAGAGGCTGTGTTGGCGGACGCGACTGTTGCCGCGGCGATGCACGTTACGAGCAGCGCAAATACGTGAAACTTTCTAATCATCGTCTTTCCTTCTCATTTTCACGTGCAAGTGCCGCCTGCCTATTGAGACTTGCGTAAGTACGGGAGCATATTAATTTGACTGTGGTGCGCCGGGAGACCGGCAGGAGATTGATGGTGCGAGTCCATTACGGTGATGGAGTAGCGATCCACACCGGCCCCGAGTCATGCACAGGCGGCCGCGAGGTTGTCGGTGAAGCGTTGACAGGGGAACATGCAGGCCAAGCATTGAGCGGCGTAAGTAAATTCCCTGGTGCCGATGCTGTCGCAGTAGCAGAAGGCAATATAGCACGGTGCGATATCGCAAGCGACGTGCTGACCCGGCGCCGTCAGAGACCTTGGACCGTATGTACGTCTTCTGCGCGGGAACCGGGAGATCCCCATCACTACCCTGGAGGTCCGACTTCAGGGACGCATCGGAAAGACTTCGGTCGTAGCCGATGATGGACGGGATGGGGAAGTCGGACTCGCCGATATTACCTGCGAAGCTGGCGAACAAGGCGGGGCGAGCTGCTGCGGAGCCAATGGAGGGAAGCGGTGGGACCAAGAGGAATGCGGAACTGCAAAGCACGGTCCGGACCCAGAGCCGGGACGCCGTGTCACAGGCGCAGGACCGCATACGTGAAGCCGTCAACAGGAACAAGAAGGCGAAGCTCACAGCGCTCCTGCATCACGTGGA
>JAPTUI010000587.1 GCA_028067895.1 Pseudomonadota bacterium
AGCGGTACGAAACTGCCTATAGCTACAATTCCGTGCCCTTCGGGGTGTTCGTGGGACTGACGTGGAGTCCGTTTGGACTCTGAAGCGCCAGCCGTCGGCATGCTCGAGCCATCGCTGTTAATCCATCCTTCCTTCGGCAGGGTGGCGGACAATCCATACTGAGCCCCGAGGCGGGATGTCCTGCGGTGTGTTTCACGGATGAGCCTCGAAAAATCCGGCACATCGGTCTTGCCTGCACGCCGATACCAGGGCGGTATCGGCGTGCAGGTTTTCGCGGCGGAACGATGGTTCGCGGCTGTTCCACGGGGATACCCCCCTCTCAAGCGCGATCAGGCGGCGCCGGGAAGTTATCGTGTCCGGTTCGATAGGTTCCAAGTGGTGCCATCCCAAGCGTCCGTAGCCGCCTCAGCAGAGGCTTGAAGGTGTGCGGTTCAGTCTGCGGAGCGAACAGCAGCCCTGCGACCGTTCCCGAGTGCGAGATCTGCAGGCCAAGCGCGCCGCTGGTGACGCTCAGCGCTCGCAGAGCGTGGAATTCGCGCGTGGCCACGGTGATTTGATTGAGTTCGGCGCTGCGGGTTGCCGCGGCGGCGATTGCAGCTGCATCGTGAGCCTGGAAGGCAGCGCGTGCTTGCTGCACGAGCGCAGTGTAATCGTTCCGCATAGCTTCGCCGCGTGGCCGGGGTAGGCTCAACGTATCGCGCCCAGCGGTCCGCGGATCAGTGTTGACGCTCAGTAACAGGAACTCAGGGATCCATTGTCCCCAGTGCTCGAGGACACGACCCTCACGGTGGGCGAACAGGACTGTGCCGTCGAACATGAGCGGGTCGGAAGCGACCTCAGCGCGGACCGCAAGCCGGGCGAGCAGGGCGGCGTCGGCCTGCGTGCCGCACGCCAGGCATACTGCCCGGAGGGTGGCAAGTACGTCGCTGGTTGAGGAACCCAGTCCGAGCCCAGTCGGTATGGGGCAGCGCAACCTGAGTACGCCGCCGAATGCGGTGGCATCGAGCGCATCGAGTGCCAGTCGGGCCGCGCGCGCCGCTTTCAGCTTGTAGGCGGGATGAACCTCGATCTGTCGTCCTGGTGCTAGCCTGAAACGCGCTTCACTTCCAGCGCCGGGCACTGGCTGGGTGAGTAGACAGGGGACTGGATTGGGGCAAGCCTCTGATTGCGGCCACCATAGCCCCTGGAGAATCTCGCCGTGATGCCGGCCGGCGTGGCCGATGGCGAACCCTGTTCCCGAGACCGGTGTGCGCTGAGGTGAATCCATCAGCCCAGGTGCCATGTCTCGCGGACCGCCAATGGGTTATCGGCGCCTGCCGTTCGCGCGCAGAACAGGGCGGTCGCGTAGTAGGATGACAGGTGCCATGCCGCCGTAGCGTCGACCCCGCAATAGGTCTGCAACAGGAACTGCAGCACGCCCCGGTGTGTCACGACTGCGAGCGTCGTGCACGAGTCGTCCCGCAGCCACTCGTCGACTTGCCTGCTGATGCGCGTCGTGAAATGCGCGTACGGTTCCGCATGGGGCGGTGTAAACGTCGCAAACCCCTGCAGCCAGCGCTGTGCCTGCTCCGGGAAGCGGGTCTGGATTTCGTCCCACCGCAACCCTTCCCAATCGCCAAAGTGCATCTCGCGCAGTGCCAGGCTGAGGGTCGCCTGGATCCCGTGCCCCTCGGCCAGTGCCTCGGCGCAGCGGCGGGCGCGTAGCAGATCGCTGCTGAGGAGGCGATCCAGCGGAACCCGGCCAAGTCTTCGCTGCAAGGCATGCAGCTCGGCCAACCCCGCTGCACTCAAGTCCGGGTCGCTGTACCCGCAAAACGTTCCGGCAAGATCGGTGGCCGGGTGGCGGATCAGAATCAGTTGTCTCATCGCCACGCGCCGCAGAGATAAACGGCAATGCCGACAAGCTGGATGGCCGCGCCGAAGCAGTCGCCGGTCACGCCGCCTATCCGCCGTCTGAAATATAGACCGCTTGCCGCGGTGGCGAGCAGACAGGCCGCCCAGGGGCGCCAGCTGGCCGCGTGCAGACTTGCCACGGTAACCGCGGCGGCGATCAGCGTGCCGAGCGCGATGGCCGTGGGCGAGATGCTGCGGGCGAGCCTCGCGCCCTGTCCCGCGGACGGTCCGCCCTGACGGGCGGAGGGCAGAAAACTCGCGAGCGGCAGCACGCTCCAGCGCGAGAGCGTTTCCGCCGAGACGAAATAGGCGAGTGCATCCTGTGCGGGCAACGCTGCGATGAATGCAATCCTCAGTAACAGAGACAGCGCGACGGCAATCGCGCCGTAACTACCGATTCGACTGTCACGCATGATGGCGAGGACGCGATTGGCGGTTGCTCCGCCACCGAAGCCGTCTGCGCTGTCGGCGAGTCCGTCCTCGTGAAGAGCGCCGGTGATCACCACCAGAAACGCTACGGATGCGGCCGCCGCCGCGATCGCTTTGAGGTGCGGACGCAAAGCGGCGTCGATGCCCGCCGTTGCGAGTCCGAGTAAAGCACCCACCAGGGGGAAGTACGGCGCGACCTCAGCCAGCGCTATCTCACCGAGCCACCGCTCGGGCAGTGGAATGCGCGTGAGAAATTGAACGGCGCCGAGGAGGTTGCGAGCCGGACGCTTCATTCGTTCGCTGTGCTCACTCCTGCCGATGCGAACGTCGCCATCTCCGTCAGAATGTGCATTGCCGAGGTGACGACCGGCATAGCCAGGACGGCTCCGGTCCCCTCGCCGAGGCGCATGCGCAGATCCAGAATGGGTCTGATGCCGATATAGTCGAGCAGATGGGCGTGCCCGGGCTCCTGCGAGCGATGGCCGGCAAGCAGATATTCGCGCACCGGCGGGGCGAGCGCGACGGCGACCGCCGCGGCGGCTGTGGCAATGAATCCGTCGACGATAATGATTTTCCGATGGCGCGCGGCCCCGAGAAAAAAGCCCGTCATCGCCGCGATCTCAAGGCCACCCACGCAGCGCAACGCCTCGAGCGGTGCGGCCCTCTCCGTGTGCCATAGGGGACGAGGTCTATCCAGTGCCTCACCGATCACCTGCTGCTTGATCTGACGTGCCCTCGAGGTGATTCCGGTCCCGGTGCCCGTGACCGCTTCGACCGGCTGACGGGTGAGGGCGGCGGCGAGGGCGCTGGCGGCCGTTGTATTGCCGATGCCCATCTCTCCGGCAGCCACCATGCGTACGTCGCGGCTGTGGGCGTCATGGGCGGCCTCCAGACCGATCTGCAGCGCATCATCGAGCTCGCGTGGCGACATCGCCGGCTCGAGGCGCAGATTGCGGCTGCCGTGCCGTACCTTCCGTTGCCACAATGCGGAGGGAGCGGAGAAATCCGCGTCCACACCCACGTCGATGATCG
>JAPTUI010000284.1 GCA_028067895.1 Pseudomonadota bacterium
GTATGTCGTGTTCGAAGGCGGAAATGCGGCTCAGGATGCACGCGGCGCCGTATGGATGCCGAGTTTGAGCCTGCTCACGACGAATTCAAAGCCCGAGGAACGGCTGTTCACGACGGCCAATGCGACCAGTGCCGCAGCGGCGCTCGCAGCGCGGATGGCCGCTCAACTTATGGCAGAATATCCGGCGCTTTGGCCTGAGACCCTTCGTGCGCTCATCGTGCACTCGGCCGAATGGACCGACGCCATGCGTCAGGCGTTCCTTCCCAAAAAAAATCCGCCAACCAAGGCGGACATTTTTCGTCTCGTGCGTCACTGCGGTTTCGGAGTGCCGGAGCTGGAACGGGCGATGTGGAGCGTCGAGAATTCGCTCACCCTGATCTGCGAAGGATGGTTGCATCCGTTTATGCGCGAGGCAGGAAAGGCACCCACTCTGCGCGACATGCATCTTCATCGTCTGCCGTGGCCTTTGCAGGAGCTCGAGGCGCTGGGAGAGACGCAGGTGGAGATGAGGGTCACGCTGTCCTATTTTATCGAGCCCAATCCCTCCGAGCGCGGATTCTCTGCGCGCTATCGCTACGAGTCACACGGCCTGCGATTTGATGTAAAACGTCCAGCCGAATCGGACGCAGACTTTCGGGCACGAATCAATGCTGCCGCGCGGGATGAGGAAGAGCGGACGCGCGTCAGCGGCGATGATCCGGGCTGGACCGTCGGCAAGCAGAATCGGCACAGAGGTTCTCTCCATTCGGATATCTGGCGAGGTAGTGCCGCAGATCTCGCCAGCCGAGGTGTGATCGGCGTCTATCCCGCCCTGGGCTGGTGGAAGACAATACCGAGGTTGGAACGTTACGACGGCAGCGCACGCTATGCGCTTGTGGTCTCGATTCGCGCACCGGAAGTCGAAGTGGAACTTTATTCCGCGGTCGCCAATCAGATCGCGACGCCAGTGGTGGACGAAGTCTGATGCAGTTTCGAATCTCCGATACGTTCACAGAGAGCCTCGCCAAGCTCACCGGTGATGAACAGAAGGCAGTCAAGACGACCGCGTTTGATTTGCAGATCAATCCAGCGAACCCGGGGATGCGGTTTCATAGGTTGGACGGTGCCCGAGATCCTAATTTCTGGTCGGTGCGGGTCAACCGTGATGTTCGCCTCATTGTCCATCGCAGCGCCGACAGCCTTCTGCTGTGCTACGTCGATCATCATGATAAGGCCTATACCTGGGCCGAGCGTCGCAAGCTCGAAACGCATCCCAAGACCGGGGCTGCGCAGCTGGTTGAGCTACGAGAGCGTGTCCAGGAAATCGTGACGCCCGTGTTCCAGGCGGCACCGGCCACCCCCGTAGCATCCACGACCCCGAGCAAACCCAAGCTGTTCGACCAGCGCTCGGATGACGAGCTCCTCGGCTACGGCATACCGCCGGAATGGCTGGCCGATGTCCGCGTCGCCGACGAAGACAGTCTCCTGGTCCTTGCTGAGCATCTGCCCGGCGAAGCCGCTGAAGCTTTGCTGGAACTGGCTACCGGCGGTACGCCGCGCAGACCCGCGGCGCCTTCTCCGGCCGCCTCGCCCTTTGAGCATCCGGACGCCCAGCGCCGCTTCCGCGTGATGACCAATGTGGAGGAGCTGACCCGCGCTCTCGACTATCCTTGGGACCGCTGGAGCGTGTTCCTGCATCCCGAGCAGCAGCAGATCGTCGAGCGGGACTTCAACGGTCCTGCACGAATCTCCGGCTCGGCGGGGACGGGCAAGACGATCGTTGCTCTGCATCGTGCGGTCCACCTCGCACGCACGCATTCGGATAGCCGCGTGCTGCTGGCCACGTTTTCGGAACCCTTGGCCCATGCGCTGCAGATCAAGCTACGCCGCCTGGTCAGCCACGAGCCGCGGCTGGCGGAACGGATCGACGTCGACGCACTGGATACCGTGGCGATCCGGCTGCACAAGTCACTGATCGGCCCGGTGACCCTGGTCCCGGAGTCCATGCTGCGCACGATCGTGCAAGAGTCATCGGCAGCAGCGCCGGCACACCGATTCAGCCCGTCGTTCCTGCGGTCCGAATGGACACACATCGTCGATGCCCGGCAGCTGCGCACCTGGGAAGCCTATCGGGATGTCCCTCGTCTGGGCCGAAAGACCCGGCTGAAAGAGCCTCAACGCGCACAGTTGTGGGAGATTTTCGCCCGCGTTTGGTCAACGCTCGGCGAACGTAAGTTGACAACGCTTGCAGGCGCGTATGTCGCGCTGACCGGCCGGCTGGCGGCCGAGCGGAATCCCCCGTATGACTTCGCGGTGATCGACGAGTGCCAGGACCTGAGTGTCGCCCAATTGGACTTTCTGGCTGCGCTGGGTGGGGACCGGTCCAATGCCCTGTTCTTCGCCGGCGACCTGGGACAACGGATTTTCCAGCAGCCTTTCTCATGGTTTTCACAGGGTGTCGATGTGCGCGGCCGCTCGAGAACGCTGCGCGTCAACTACCGGACCTCCCATCAGATCCGGCAGCAGGCCGATCGCTTGCTCGATCCGGAACTCACGGACATGGATGGGCTGCGCGAGGAACGCCGTGACACCGTTTCGGTATTCAACGGACCGGTCCCACAGGTCCGGTCCTTTGCGACCGAAGACGAAGAAGTGAAGGCAGTGGCCGCCTGGCTTCGCGAACGGACCACAGAGGGCGTGGAGCCGCATGAAATTGGCGTATTCGTCCGCTCGGAGGCGCAGATCGGCCGCGCGACGAGGGCGATGAGAGAGGCCGGGATTGCCTGCCGGGAGCTCAATACCCAAGTAGAGGTCACTGGCGGGTTCGCCGCGATTGGCGTGATGCACTTGGCCAAAGGATTGGAATTCCTGGCGGTCGCCGTCATGGCCTGTGACGATGAGGTACTGCCGCTTCAGGAACGCATTGAGCAGATCGGCGAAGACGGTGACTTACAGGACGCGTACGACTCCGAAAGGCATCTGCTGTATGTTGCCTGCACGCGAGCCCGCGATCAGCTGCATGTCTCGGGAGTCGAGCCGGTATCGGAGTTTTTGGAGGATTTCAGTGCGTCCGTGGGGAATCACGAGTGAAATCGCCGCCGGAGGGGCGAACGCCGAAATGCCATACCCTCGCGGTGAGGGTAGGATAGGCGCGGGGAACCGACCACTGAAGGGCACAATTCCATGAACATGCGCGTAACACCGACGAATCGTCTTCTCCTCGATCCGGCGACGTCGGTCATCTGCCCGAAGTGCGGCGAAGAATTCAACCTCGAACAAGGCTTTGCCAAGCGAGCGCTCGAGGGCTTCGAGGAAGCCAGCCGAGGGGCGCTCGCCGAAGTTCGGGAAGCCGAACGCGCGGAGGCTG
>JAPTUI010000492.1 GCA_028067895.1 Pseudomonadota bacterium
TGCGTGCGGCGCCTGCCATGAGGAGCAATCGCTGCAGGTCACCGGCGCGCAGCGTTCGGGGCCTGCTCATGGTGCCAAGATGTATATCCGACACTTCCGGCAAGCGTGCACGACAATGTTATTCTGATAATACTGCGCGTACCGCGCGAACTCGGTCAAAGCACAACCCCGACCTGGCAACATGAACCCCGGCACAGACACCTGCGACGAACGCATTGCCATCATCGGCGCCGGCGTGATCGGCTGCGCGCTCGCCTGGGCGCTCACGCGCGCAGGCCGGCAGGTAGTGCTGATCGATCGGGCCGAGCCCGCCACGGCCGGCGCATCCTTCGGCAATGCCGGTCACATTGCCTGTGAGCAGCGCGAGCCGCTGCCCTCCCCGGCGCTGCTGCGTACGTTCTGGCGCGAGTTGACTGTGTTCGGCGGCGCTGTCGATCTGCCGGTGCGCCGGTGGGCCGTCCTCGCCCCCTGGTTGGCGCAATTCGTGCGGGCGGCATTCCAGCAAAAGCGCAATACACCGGCGCTGGCTGCACTCGTGACGCCGGCCCGGGACGCACTCGCCGCGGCTCTGCGCGAGATCGCGCACCCGGAGCTGCTGGTTTGCAACGGACACTATGCGCTCTGGCGGGGCCCTGCGGCCTGCGCACGGGCCGCGCGCGCGGCGAGGGCCGCGCACGCGCTCGGCGTGCAAACTCACCCGCCGCCCCAGGAACTGCTCGAGCGGGTGCGCGCAACGAGCGCAGGAGCCGATGTGCAAGGACTGCACTTTCCGGACAGCGGTCACGTCATCGACCCGCAGCAGCTGGCCGCGGCGCTGGCGCGCGCGGCCTGCGCCGCGGGAGCAACATTCCAGCGCGCCGAGGTGCGAGAACTCATGCCCCGAGGCGCATGCATCGAGGTGCGCACCAGCGGCAGCGTGCTGCAGGTTGCAGCGGCGGTGGTGTGCGCCGGTGTGCAATCGGAACCCCTGCTCGCGCGCTTCGGCGTCCATGCGCCCCTGACGGCCGAGCGCGGCTATCACCTGGAGATGCCGCACACCGCGCCGCTCACCGACGCCCCGGTGCTGCACGCCGACCACAATATCATCGTCACCCCGATGCAGGGGCGGCTGCGTGCCACGAGCTATCTCGAATTCGAGCAACACGATGCCCCGCCCGATGCCCGCAAGATCGCACGGCTCCGTCAGCGACTGCAGGCCCTCGGCTATGGCGGCACAACGGCGCACCCGGGCTGGGTCGGCTCGCGCCCCACATTGCCCGACTATCTGCCCGGACTCGGACGCGCGCCGGGGGAAGCGCGCCTGTTCTATGCCGTCGGCCATCAGCATCTGGGGCTGACACTGGCGCTGCCGAGTGCACATCTGCTGACCGCGCTCGTGTGCGGGCAGCCACCGCCGCTCGATCCGCGGCCCTTTGATCTCGGCCGCTTCGGATCGCTGCGCTCGGCTCGTCAGTGACCTGTATTGCCGCCGGCACCCACTCTCCCACTTAAGGGAGACGATCCCGCGCGAGCGTCCAGACCCACGCTACACTCGAGGCATGCCGGGATGGAAAGAGTTCATGGCCGCATTGCGCCGGCCGTCACTGCAGGTCGCGCTCATCGTGGCGAGCGCGATGTTCATGCAGAACCTCGATGCGACCATTATCGTCACGGCGCTGCCGGCCATGGCGCACAGCTTCGCCACCACCGAGAGCCGAGTGAGTGAAGGCATCACGGCCTACGCACTCGCCGCCGCGGTCTGCATTCCGGCGAGCGCCTGGCTTGCCGACCGGATCGGTACCCGCACGCTCTTCTGCGGGGCCATTGCCCTGTTCACCCTGGCCTCCGTGGCCTGTGCGCTGGCGCAGGGATTCACACCGTTCATTGCCGCGCGTCTGGTGCAGGGCGGCTCCGCGGCGATGATGTCCCCGGTCGGTCGACTGATCGTGCTGCGCAACACGGCCAAGCACGAACTGATGGGCACCCTCTCGGCGCTGGTGTGGCCGGCCCTGCTCGCGCCGGTGATCGGACCGGCATTGGGGGGATTCATTACCGAGGCGCTCACCTGGCGCTGGATCTTCTATGTCAACGTGCCGATCGGCGCGGTCGCGATCGCGTTCGTCCTCGCCCGCATTCCCAACCACAAGGCAAGCGAACCGAGCGCGTTCGACGCGCGCGGCTTCCTGTTCATGGCGTTCGCCGTCGGTTGCCTGAGCTTCGGACTCGATGTGCTCGGCGGCAGACACATCGAGGTAGGACTTGCGATCGGACTGCTGGTCGCGGCCGTCGCAGCGGGCTACGCCGCGCTGCGCCACCTCGAGACCGCGCGCGTGCCGCTGGTGCGCCTGCAGGTGCTGCGCCAGCGCGCATTTCGCGTCGCCACGCTGACCGGCGGCGGACTGACGCGCGCGGCCATCAGCGCCACCCCGTTTCTGCTGCCGCTGATGCTCGAGGTGGTCTACGGTCTCTCGCCGCTCAATTCCGGCGTGCTGCTGCTCGTGTACATGCTCGCCAATCTGCTGATGAAGACCGTGACCAACCCCATCATCCGACGCTTTGGACTGCGTTCGGTCCTGATCTGCAATGGTGCGCTCGCCGCGGCCGGGATCGCCGCGTGCGCGTGGATTTCCCCACAGCTGCCGATGGCACTGACCGTGATCATCCTGCTGTTCGCCGGTGCCAGCCGCTCGATGCAGTTCACGGCGCTCACGTTCACCACCTTTGCCGAGGTGAGTCCCGAGGACCGGGCACCCGCGACCGTACTGTCCTCACTCACCCAGCAGATCACGGTGGCAGCGGGTGTGGCGAGCGCGGCGCTGATCCTGAACTTCTCCCGCCTGCTGCGTCACGCCACGGCACTCGGCGCGGTTGATTTCCGCATCGCGCTCAGCGTGATGGCCGCGCTCGCCGCGCTCGGGCTGTTCGCCTACGCCAGTCTGCCGAAGGATACCGGCGCGGAGCTGAGCGGCCACGGCCGCACGTCGATCTCTTGAGCGCTGTACCTGCCGCGATGCCGACCCGCCGCGGCACGCGCTGGCGAGCCGCGCACGGGTGCAAGGCGCCTCAGGCCTTCTTCAACAGCCGCGTGATCCACACCAGGATCACCGCGCCAATGAAAGAGACGATGATCGCGCCGATCAGGCCACCGACATGCCCCACGCCGAGCAGACCAAACAGCCCGCCGCCGACAATGCCCCCGAGGATACCGAGAATCATGTCGGCGATGATGCCGTAGCCGCCGCCTTTCATGACCTTGCCGGCGCCCCAGCCGGCAATCAGACCGACGATCAACCAGGTGATGATGCCCATGAGACCTCCCGTACACACAGTGTTGGTAGGACCGGTCGGCGTACCGATGCCGATG